>NZ_DAIUCO010000325.1:0-5299 GCF_036846085.1 Noviherbaspirillum sp.
ACCGCACCCCTTCCTTCCCCTCCTCCGAACTCCGGATCTCCGCAATCCGCTCCGCCGTATCCGCAATCAGCACATCGCTCACATCGCGCCCGGCCACATCACGTACCAGCCGCTTGGCCTCCTTCACCGCATTCGGACTGTTCGCCACCAGCGCCGCGACAATGCCATCGACAGCGGCATCCAGTCCTTCCGCCGCCGCCACCTCATGCACGAACCCGATCCGCCGTGCTTCCTCCGCAGAAAACCGCTCCGCCGTCAGGAAATACCGCCGCGCCGCATTCTCGCCCATGGCCTTGATGACGTAGGGCGAGATTGTCGCAGGAATCAAACCGAGTTTGACTTCGCTGAGGCAAAAATTTGCCGTGTCGATTGCAACACTGATATCGCATGCGGCCACCAGGCCCATGCCGCCGGCATAGCAGTCGCCCTGCACCTTCGCCACCACCGGCTTCGGGCAGGTGTAGATGGTGCGCAGCATCTCGGCCAGTTGCGCCGCGTCCGCACGATTCTCATCATGCGTGTAGCCGGCCATCTTCTTCATCCAGTTGAGATCGGCCCCGGCGCAAAACGCGACGCCGTTGGCGGCCAGCACGACCGCGCGCACCTCGGCGTCCGCACCCACCTCGCGGAATGCCTGCGTGATCTCCGCGATCATGATTTCATTGAAGGCGTTGCGCATGTCGGGCCGGTTCAGCGTCACGGTGGCGACGCGATTGTCCTTGCGCAGTTCGAGAGTCTGGTAAGCCATGGTCACATCCTGAAGATGCCGAATTTCGTATCGGGAATCGGCGCATTCAGCGCCGCGCTCAAGCCGAGTCCCAGCACCATGCGGGTATCGGCCGGATCGATGACGCCGTCATCCCACAGGCGCGCCGTCGCATAGTAGGGATGGCCCTGGTGCTCGTACTGGGCACGGATCGGCGCCTTGAATGCCTCTTCCTCGTCCTTGCTCCACGCGCCGCCCTTGCCTTCGATGCCGTCGCGCTTGACGGTCGCCAGCACGCTCGCCGCCTGGTCGCCGCCCATGACCGAGATGCGTGCATTCGGCCACATCCACAACATGCGCGGCGAGAACGCGCGGCCGCACATGCCGTAGTTGCCGGCGCCGAAACTGCCGCCGATGATGACGGTGAACTTCGGCACCGCGGCGGTCGATACCGCCGTCACCATCTTCGCGCCATTGCGCGCAATCCCTTCGTTCTCGTACTTGCGGCCGACCATGAAGCCGGTGATGTTCTGCAGGAAGACCAGCGGTATCTTGCGCTGGCAGCACAGCTCGATGAAGTGCGTTCCCTTCAGCGCCGATTCCGAAAACAGGATGCCGTTGTTGGCGATGATGCCGACCGGCATGCCAAGAATATGGGCGAAGCCGCATACCAGCGTGGTGCCGTAGCGCGCCTTGAATTCGTCGAACTCGCTGCCGTCGACGATGCGGGCGATGACCTCCCGCACATCGAAGGGCTTGCGGGTATCGGTCGGGATTACGCCGTACAGTTCATGCGTGTCGTACTTCGGCGCAACCGGTTCGCGCAGCACGAGTTGCGATGGCTTTCTGCGGTTCAGGTTGCCGACGATCTTGCGTGCCAGCGACAGCGCGTGCATGTCGTTCTGCGCGAGATGATCGACCACGCCCGACAAGCGCGTATGCACGTCGCCGCCGCCGAGGTCCTCGGCACTGACCACTTCGCCGGTGGCCGCCTTCACCAGCGGCGGGCCGCCCAGGAAGATGGTGCCCTGCTCCTTGACGATGATGGACTCATCGCTCATCGCCGGCACATACGCGCCGCCGGCGGTGCAGGAACCCATCACCACCGCGATCTGCGGGATGCCTTTCGCGGACAGGTTGGCCTGGTTGTAGAAGATGCGGCCGAAGTGGTCGCGATCGGGGAAGACGTCGTCCTGGTTCGGCAGATTGGCGCCGCCGGAATCGACGAGGTAAATGCAGGGCAGGTTGTTGTGGTCGGCGATTTCCTGCGCGCGCAGGTGCTTCTTCACCGTGACCGGATAATAGGTCCCCCCTTTGACGGTCGCATCGTTGCAGACGATCACGCATTCCTGCCCGGCCACGCGGCCGATGCCGGTGATGATGCCGGCGGATGGCGCGGCATTGTCATACATGTCATAGGCCGCCATCTGGGACAACTCCAGGAACGGCGTGCCCGGATCGAGCAGCATCTGCACGCGGTCGCGCGGCAGCAGCTTGCCGCGGGCGGTGTGCTTCTTGCGCGCATCATCGCCGCCGCCCAGTGCGATTTTTTCCACCTTGGCTCTGAGGTCATCGACCAGCGCCCGCATCGCGGCGGCATTGTTCTTGAAGTCCTCGCCACGCGGATTCAATTTTGTTTCGAGTATGGTCATTATTTGTTTTTCTCCGGAAAACTGCCGTCCACGTAAAACCATCGTCCTTCTTCCCGCACGAAATTGCTGATCTCGTGCAGGCGGTGCGCGCGGCCCGCGATCTTGTAGCGCGCGATAAATTCCACCGTTGCCCTGTCGCCGGTCGGAATGTGCCTGCGTACCTCGAGGCCAAGCCATTTGGTGCCATCGTCCTGCGCCACCGCATCCGCCGGTCGCGTGGCCGGATACCAGGTCGCTTTCAGGTAATGCTCGTTGTGCTGCGTGTATGCGGTGTAGCGGGAACGCATCAGTTCCTCGGCGGTGTGCGGCAGTGCGTCGCGCTCGATGAAGCGGCCGCAGCAGGAGGCGTAGTTGTTGTTGCCGCAGGGGCAGGGAATGGATGCGGGATTCGTCATGGGGCTTTATTGTGAGTCGCCGGCCGGCTCCTTCCCCCTGCCAGGGGGGAGAAGCAGGGAATTCAGACGGCATGCATTCTGCCTGCTGAGCGAATTGCGCTTGCAAGCGCAATCCTCGCGGTTGGGATGGGGTGGCCCGCACAGGGATAGTGAGGTCAAGCAACCGCATGCAGTCGATCAACCTTCACACCCCCACCCTAGCCCTCCCCCTATGAGGGGGAGGGAACCGGTCAGAGGTTGCATGAATGCTCAGCTCTTCGCCTTCCCTTCCTTCACTCCCACGACGCCACCCGCATCCTTCCACGCCTTGAACCCGCCTTCAATATGCGCCACATTCTCCAGCCCCATATCCTGCACCGTCTTCGTCGTCAGCGCGCTCCGCCATCCCGCTGCGCAAAAGAAGATGAATTCCTTCTTCTCGCCAAACACCGGCTTGAAGTACGGCGAGTCCGGATCGACCCAGAATTCGATCATGCCGCGCGGCGCCGGGAACGCGCCGGGGATAACACCCTCGCGCTCCAGTTCACGCACATCGCGCACATCGACGAACTGCACCTGCGGGTCGCCGAGCTTTGCCCTGGCTTCTTCGACGCTATAGGTTTTCACTTCCGCCATCGCTTCGCCGACCAGTTCCTTGTAGCCTTTTTTCATGATGTCTCCATTCACGCCAATGCGCGGCCGATCAGAATTTTCTGGATATCGCTCGTGCCCTCATAAATCTGGCACACCCGTACATCACGGTAGATCCGCTCCACCGGGAAATCGCTGACATAGCCGTAGCCGCCATGGATCTGGATCGCATCGGAGCAGACCCGCTCCGCCATCTCGCTAGCGAACAGCTTGGCCATCGCCGCTTCCTTCAGGCACGGCTTTCCCGCGTCTTTCATGCTGGCGGCATGCAGGATGAGTTGCCGCGCCGCTTCGATCTGCGTCGCCATGTCAGCGAGTTTGAACTGCACCGCCTGGTGCTCGAAGATCGGCTTGCCGAAACTGGTGCGCTCCTTCGCATACGCGAGCGCCGCGTCGAATGCGGCCCGCGCCATGCCGACCGCCTGCGAAGCGATGCCGATACGGCCGCCTTCCAGACCGGACAGCGCGATCTTGTATCCCTGCCCCTCTTCGCCGATCAGGTTCCGCGCCGGGATGCGGCAGTTTTCGAACAGGATCTGCGTGGTATCCGACGAATGCTGGCCGAGCTTTTCTTCCAGCCGGGCGACGATGTAGCCCGGCGTATTCGTCGGCACCCAGAATGCGCTGATGCCTTTCTTGCCTGCAGCCTTGTCGGTCACCGCCATCACGATGGCGACATCCGCATGCTTGCCGCTGGTGATGAACTGCTTCACGCCGTTGAGCACGTAGTGGTCGTCATCCCGCGTGGCGGTGGTGCGCAGTGCCGACGCATCGCTGCCGACATGCGGCTCGGTGAGACAGAAGGCGCCGAGCATGTCGCCCCGTGCCAGCGGCTTCAGCCATTCTTCCTTCTGCGCATCGTTCGCCACCGACATCGCGATGCTGCATACCGGGCAGTTGTTGACCGAGATGACGGTGGACGTGCCGCCGTCACCGGCCGCGATCTCTTCCAGTACCAGCGCGAGCGATACATAGTCGAGGCCGGCGCCGCCATATTCCTCGGGCACCGCCACGCCGAAGGCGCCGAGCGCCGCCAGTCCCTTCAGTTCTTCCTTCGGAAAATGATGCTCCTTGTCCCAGCGTGCGGCATTGGGCGCGAGGCGTTCCTGCGCAAAGCTGCGCATCGCGTCGCGGATCATTTCATGTTGTTCGGACAGCACCATGTGTTTTTCCCCTGTTGGCTACCACGCCAGCTTTTTGCCGGTGTAGTCGCGATATGTTCCCGTATCCGCACTACGCAGCCCGGCGATCACCTGCAACAGGCCACTGACGCTTTGCCCGACATCGATGGCGGCATTCTCGCCGCCCATGTCGGTGCGCACCCATCCCGGATGCAGCAGCGCGAAGGTGGCTTTCGGGTAGTCGCTCACGGCGGACTTGACGGCCATGTTCAGCGCCGCCTTCGATGCGCGGTACAGCCAGCCGTAGCTGGAGCTTGCATCGTCGACGCTGCCCATGATGCTGCTGATGAAGGCGAATTTGCCCTGCGCCGCTTCCACCATCGGCGCGACGATCGGGATTGCCTGCATCGCGCCGAGCACGTTGGTGTGCATTACCTGGTCGAAATCCTGCGCGGTCGGCGGCGTCTTCGCATCGCTGCGCGGGCCGAATACGCCGGCCACGTAGATGGCGAGATCGAACTTTTCACCGTCGAGCTGCCAGCCGAGGCCGGCAAGCGATTCGGGGTTTCCGACGTCGAGTTTGAATGCCTTGGCGCCTTGTGCCTGCAGTGATGCAAGCGCTGCATCGTCGCGGGCGGTGGCGAATACGGTCCAGTTGGCGGCGATAAGCTGGCGAACGGCTTCCTGGCCGATGCCACGGGAAGCGCCGATGATGAGTCCGGTGGGCATGGGTTTTTAGATTGGGTTCAAAACTGATTACGTCCTTTGCTCTACCTTGAACAGGTCCCCTCCCCC
>NZ_DAIUCO010000326.1:0-5240 GCF_036846085.1 Noviherbaspirillum sp.
GGATGGTGGCGGCAAGCCGCGCAATCTCGTTCACCAAGAGGTTGAGACGCGCCTTGCCCTCGTCCTTGCGGCGATTGAATTCGTCTGCGCTCGCCGGCAGGGGCTCCTGCATGCAGGCACGCTCCAGGCCCGCCTGGATGATCTGTTCGCGCAATTCCTCCTGCGAACCGAGCGACATGAACTGCATTCCCATCTGCTGCAAGCCGGGCACGTTCTTTTCCAGGTACTTGAGCTGCTCCTTCAACTGGATGGCAAACAACCGGCGCAGGCCGAGACGATGCACCCTTGCGGCTTCCGCCGGATCATCGAAGACTTCGATATCGCAATGCGTCGTCCGGTCCACCAGGGCCGGAAAGCCGATCAGCGTCTGCTTGCCCTGCTGGATTTCCAGCAATTCCGGCAGTACGCCGAAGGACCAGCCGGTCAGGTTCTGGTGTTCGCTGACTGCGCCGGACGGACCCTGTTTCTGCTGCGGCTTCTGCTTTCCGGCATCATCGCCATCAACCGGCACCACCGCCGTGTTTTCGGCCAGTTTCTGGAACCGTTCACGCGCCTGGCCGCCCAGTTCCGCCTGCAGCGCCGAGAGGTTGCGGCCCATGTCGAGCTGGCGGCCATGCTCGTCGATCACCTTGAAGTTCATGAAATGATGTGCAGGCAGGGTTTCAAGCTTGAAGTCGGCGGTCTTGATGGCGATGCCAGTCTGCTCGCGCACATCGGCGATCAATGCATCCAGCAGGCTTCCCTTGGCAAAGGTCGCGCGTTCGACGAAGCCGGCTGCATAGTCCGGAAGCGGCACGCAATGCCTGCGCAGCTTCTGCGGCAGCGATTTCAGCAGCAGATGGGTTTTTTCCTTGAGCATGCCGGGCACCAGCCATTCGCTGCGCTCTGCCGATACCTGGTTGAGGGCATACAGCGGAACGGTGAGCGTCACGCCGTCGCGCGGGCTGCCGGGCTCAAAATGGTAGGACAGCGTCATCGCGATGCCGGCCACCGTCATCGACTTCGGGAACAGGTCGGTGGTCACGCCCGCCGCTTCGTGGCGCATCAGGTCATCGCGGTTCAGGTACAGCAGCTTCGGATTCTTTGCCGTCGCATCCTTGTGCCACTTCTCGAACGCGGCGCCGTTCCAGATGTTGTGCGGAACGACCTCGTCGTAAAACGCGGCGATCAATTCCTCGTCCACCAGCACATCGAGCCGGCGCGACTTGTGCTCCAGGTTTTCGATTTCCCGGATCAGCTTCTGGTTGTGGGCGAGGAACGGTGCGCGGGTATCGAACTCCCCGGCCACGAGCGCCTCGCGAATGAAAATCTCGCGCGCTTCCTTCGGATGAATGAGACCGTAGTTGATGCGCCGCTGGCTGTAGACGACCAGTCCGTAGAGGGTTGCCCGCTCGGACGCCACCACCTGCGCCGCGCGCTTCTCCCAGCGCGGCTCGCCGTAGGATTTTTTCAGCAGGTGGCCGCCGACCCGTTCCAGCCATTCCGGCTGCAGCTGCGCGACGGTGCGCGCATAGAGGCGGGTGGTATCAACCAGTTCCGCCGCCATCACCCATCGCCCGGCTTTCTTGCCGAGATAGGAACCGGGCCAGATGTAGAACTTGATGCCGCGCGCGCCGAGGTAGACCGGCTCGTCCTCCGCCTTGAAACCGATATTGCCCAGCAAACCGGTGAGCAGCGCGGTATGCAGTTGCTCATAGGTCGCCGGCGATTCGCTCAACCGCCAGCCCTGTTCCCGCACGATGGTCAGCAACTGCGAATGCACGTCCCGCCATTCACGCAGCCGCAGTTGCGACAGGAAATTGGCGCGGCAGTTTTCCATCAGCTGGCGGTTCGATTTCTTGTGCGCGATGGCGTCCTCGAACCATTTCCATATTTTCAGGTAACTCAGGAATTCCGATTTCTCGTCGGCGAACTTTTTGTGCGCCTGATCGGCGGCATTCTGCGCTTCCAGCGGCCGGTCGCGCGGGTCCTGCACCGACAGCGCCGCGGCGATGATGAGCACCTCGGTCAGGCAGGCATTATCGCGTGCGGCGAGGATCATCCGCCCCACACGGGGGTCGAGAGGCAGCTTGGCCAGTTGGCGGCCAAGCGGCGTGAGCTGGTTATTGTCGTCGACCGCGCCAAGTTCCTGCAGCAGCTGGTAGCCGTCGGCAATCGCCCTGCCCGGCGGCGGTTCGATGAAGGGAAAGGTTTCCACATCCGTCAGCCGCAGCGATTTCATGCGCAGGATGACGGCGGCCAGAGAGGACCGCAGGATTTCCGGATCGGTAAACTTCGGCCGCTTCAGAAAATCGTCTTCGTCGTACAAGCGGATGCAGACACCGGCCGCGACGCGACCGCAGCGACCCGCGCGCTGGTTGGCCGCCGACTGCGCCACCGGCTCGATCTGCAGCTGCTCGACCTTGTTGCGATAGCTGTAGCGCTTGACGCGTGCCATGCCGGCGTCGACCACGTAACGAATCCCGGGTACCGTCAGGGAGGTCTCCGCGACGTTGGTAGCCAGCACGATGCGGCGCGCATTGGAAATTTTGAATACCCGTTCCTGCTCCTCCACCGACAGGCGGGCGAAGAGCGGCAGGATTTCGACATGCGGCGGATGGTGCTTGCGCAGCGCTTCCGCCGCGTCGCGGATTTCACGTTCGCCGGGAAGGAAGACCAGGACATCGCCGGAACCGATGCGGGCCAGTTCGTCGACGGCATCGACCACCGCATCCATCATGTCACGCTGTTCCTTTTGCGTGCCTCCCACGGGCTTGCCGTCGGTTTTCTCCGACGGCTCTACGGGCCGGTACCGCACCTCGACCGGATACAGCCGGCCCGACACTTCGATGACCGGCACCTCGTTTCCTTCGGAACCGAAATGGCGGGCGAAGCGTTCGGCATCGATCGTCGCCGAAGTGATGATCACCTTCAGGTCGGGACGCTTCGGCAGCAACTGCTTCAGGTAGCCGAGCAGGAAGTCGATGTTCAGGCTGCGTTCGTGCGCCTCGTCGATGATGATGGTGTCGTACTGCTTCAGCAACGGATCGGTCTGCGTTTCCGCCAGCAGGATACCGTCGGTCATCAGCTTCACCGACGCGCCTTTCGACAAGGTATCGGTAAAGCGCACCTTGAATCCGACATGCTCGCCCAGCGGCGAACCGAGCTCATGCGCGATCCGCTTTGCCGTAGCCGACGCGGCGATGCGGCGCGGCTGCGTATGGCCGATCAGGCCCTTCTGCCCGCGACCGAGCGCAAGACAGATCTTCGGCAGCTGGGTCGTCTTGCCCGAGCCGGTCTCGCCGGAAACGATGACTACCTGGTGCGTACGAAGCGCATCCGCGATCTCGTCGCGCCGGCCGGATACCGGCAATTCCTCGGGAAAGACAATGGCTGGCAGCGGATTGCGTATCAGCTCAAGGGCTGGCGCCTCCTTGGCCGGGCGGCGCTGGGGCGTTGATTTTTTGGTAGGTTGGGGTGCAGACATAGCGGGGCGAATTATAATGCCCTCCATGGAAAATTCAGTTCAATTCGTTCAGTGGCTGCGCTCGGTGGCGCCCTATATCCATGCGTTCCGGGGCAAGACCTTCGTGGTCGCCTTCCCCGGCGAGCTGGTGAAGGCAGGCGCGCTGCCCGTGCTGGCACACGATCTGTCGCTGCTGCACGCGCTCGGCATCAAGGTCGTCATCGTGCATGGCTCCCGCCCGCAGGTGGAGGAGCAGTTGGCACTGCGCAATGTCGAGCCGCGCTATCACAACGGCCTGCGCATCACCGACGCGGCGGCGATGGAATGCGCGAAGGAAGCCGCCGGCGAATTGCGCCTGGATATTGAAGCGGCCTTCAGCCAGGGCTTGCCGAATACGCCGATGGCCCATTCCGCGATCCGCATTATTTCCGGCAATTTCATTACCGCACGGCCGCTCGGCGTCATCGATGGCGTTGACCTGGAATTTACCGGCATCGCGCGCAGGATTGCTTATGAGACCATTCACCCGATATTAAGTGCCGGCGGATTGGTCCTGCTGTCGCCCCTCGGCTTCTCGCCGACCGGTGAAGCCTTCAACCTGGCGATGGAAGACGTCGCGGTCGCCGCCGCGACCGCGTTGCGTGCAGACAAGCTTATTTTCATTACCGAAACGCCAATGATCACCGATGCGGCCGGCACCGAGCTGCGGGAGCTGTCTTCGCACCAGGCCCGCGCCATCCTGACCGCCGATTTCCTGCCTGCGGACGCGTCCTTCTACCTGCGCCACGCGGTTCAGGCGTGCAATAACGGCATCGCCCGCGCGCACATCGTGCCGTTTGCGACAGATGGTTCCGCATTGCTGGAGCTGTTCACGCATGACGGCATCGGCACCATGGTGACCTACGAGAATCTCGAAAGCCTGCGCGAAGCCACCATCGAAGATGTGGGCGGCATACTGAAATTGATAGAGCCCCTGGAAGCGGACGGCACGCTGGTCAAGCGCGGACGGGAACTGATCGAGCGCGAAATCAATTATTTTTCGGTCATCGAGCACGACGGCGTGATCTTCGGCTGCGCGGCGCTGTATCCGTTCCCCTCGGAAAAAATGGCGGAAATGGCATGCCTGACCGTCAGTCCGGATGCACAGACACAGGGCGACGGCGAACGACTGCTGAAACATATCGAAAACCGGGCGCGTGCATCGGGCTACAACAAACTATTTGTGCTCACCACACGTACTTCCCACTGGTTCCTCAAGCGCGGCTTCGTTCCGGCGACCGTCGACGACCTGCCCAAGGACCGGCAGCACATGTATAACTGGCAACGAAAATCCCAGGTACTGATCAAACAGCTTTAACCAATTTCATATAGGAGCAACACTATGGCCCGCACGGTCCAATGCATCAAACTCAACAAGGAAGCCGAAGGACTGGATTTCCCTCCCTATCCCGGCGAACTCGGCAAGCGGATTTATGAAAGCGTGTCAAAGGAAGCCTGGGCCGGTTGGCTGAAGCACCAGACGATGCTGGTGAATGAAAACAGGCTGAATCTTGCGGACGTGCGCGCGCGCAAGTATCTGGCGACGCAGATGGAGCGGCATTTCTTTGGTGAAGGTGCGGATGCTGCTTCGGGGTATGTGCCGCCGACGGAGTGAGGGGATGGTTTTGCCGGATTGGATGGCAGCAAAAGATTGACTAGCGACATACCATCACCGGAAGGCTCCTTCCCCCTTGCAGGGGGAAGGCTGGGATGGGGGTAGTGAAGTTGAGCCACTGCATGCAGTAGTACAACCTCA
>NZ_DAIUCO010000327.1:0-5219 GCF_036846085.1 Noviherbaspirillum sp.
GCCCGCCGGGGCCAGTCCCGGCTAGTCTCTTCGAAGAACTGTAGGCGTTGCAGTACCGGAGACACTCCGTCACTCTGGATTCCCGCCTTCGCGGGAATGACAAGGAGGATGCATCACCGCCGCGCACTCCGTCGCCCTGGCCTCCCCCTTGCAAGGCGCGTACTGGTTTGGAGTCAGTAGTTTCGCTGGCGGACAGCAGCTGTCCAAATCCCCTGCAAAACCCGACGCGGGAATGACAGGAGTGAGTATCACCGAAAACACTCCGTCGCCCTGGATTCCCCCTGCAGGGCGAGCACTGGCTTGCTGCAATCGGATCAGCCGCACAACTAGGCTCCTTCCTCATGCCGCCCGCGAATCCATCCTCTTCCCACCCGTCTCCATCGGAATAAACACCGTCAACACCGTCCCCTGTCCCGGAGCGCTGTCGATACGGAACTCCCCATGCAACGCGTGGACCCGTTCCTCCACGCCGATCAGCCCGAATGAATTGCCGCATTTTCGCCGTTCCGGATAAATGCCGACGCCGTTGTCGGTGATTTTCATCACGAGCCGGCTGCCGTCGCGGTACAGCTCGATCAGCACCCGGTTTGCGTTCGCATGGCGGATCACATTCGTCAGCGACTCCTGCAGGATGCGGAACAGCGTCGTGGCGCGTTCGTCGTCGAGCGCATATTCGGTGTCGCTCAGCACCAGCTCACAGGCAATGCCGCTGCGACGCCGGAACTCGTTGACCTGCCATTCGATCGCGGCGGTCAGGCCGAGGTCGAGCACCGACGGGCGCAGGTTGTTGATGATGGTGCGGATGGTCTTCACCGTTGCGTCGAGCTGGTTCAGCGCGTCGCGTACACGCTCGTTCAGCTTTGGATGCGACTTCGCTGTCCGCGCTTCGAGCATCGATACATCGATGCGCAGCGCCAGCAAGGTCTGTCCCAGTTCATCATGGATCTCGCGTGCGATGCGCTTGCGTTCGTCTTCCTTGACCCTGTCCTGATGGGCGGTGAGGTCGCGCAGCAATTCTTGCGACCGTTTCAGTGCCTCGACCGTCTGTTTGCGTTCGCTGATGTCCATCAGCGTGCCGCGCAGAATGCTGCGGTCCTGGTGGCCGGGCCGCGCGATCGCATGGACCCAGCGCACCGAGCGATCGGGCCGTACGATCCGATGCTCGATGTTCAGTTCCTTGCCGGTCGTGATGGACTTTCGCAATCCGTCCCGTACCATGCCCCGGTCCTCCGGATGAATGCGGTTGAGGAAGTCGTCGTAAGCCGGTCGCCGCACGAAGCTGTCGAGGCCGAACAGGCGATAGGTCTCCGCCGACCAGGTCATCTTTCCGGAGTCCGGTTCCAGCAGCCAGCTGCCGAGCTGCGCCATGTGCTGCGCTTCCGCGAGACTGGCCTCACTGTCGCGCAGATCCTTCGTCATCTCGCCGGCGAGCTCCACCGCGTGCCGTCTCGCCGAGATCAGCGAGTAGTAAATGCTGTACAGCAGGACCGAGCCGAGTACCCCGGTCGCCAGGACGCCCCATGGCAGATAACGCTCGAAACCGCCGACCATGGCTGCCTTGTCGGCGGAGAACTCCGCTTCCCAAAGACGCGGACCGACCGTCATCCTGACCCGTTTGACGAACACATCGCGCATATCGCCGTCACGAACGCGCTTGCCGCCGGCGGCGTCGCTTTCATACAGCAGGCGTGCCGGATCGGTAATCCCGGCGGCCAATACCGGCGCGGGATGGCTTGCACCGCCGGCGTCGTACAGGCGCAGTTGGATACTGCGCAGCGTATTGGCGTCCACCGCGCCGCGCAGCAATTGATTGACATCGTAGCTCGCGCCTACAGACCCGTAGAAGGCGGCGCGCCGTTGTTCCACCGTGCCGATGGGCATGCCGCGACGGTACAACGGAATGCGCATCGCCAGTCCGGCGTGCTGGTCGGGGCCGTTGATGTTGACGGTCCGGCCGGAGGAGATCAGCTGGTCATTGTCGCGGGCGAATGCAAGTGCTTCCGCGGTATCGGGCGCCGACGTCAGATCGAATCCCAGCAGGCGGGCGTTGCCCTGCATCGGCTCCAGGTAGGTCAGCACATGGTAGTGCGGGCGGCTACCGTTGGGCTTGGTCTCGAAGCGTGGATAGCCCTGCGGATCGACCGAGGTATCCGACCGGACGGCACGCTCGAAAGAGTCCTTCTGCGGCGCCGGTACATGCAGGGCGAAGTTCAGGTTGCGTATGCCGGGAAAGCCTTCCTGCAGATGCAGTTGCGTCGCATAGGCATGAAACTGTTCGCGTGAAATCGCGTCCTGCGTGTAGAACAGGGCGGCCGCGCCGCGCAGCACATCGATGTAGGACTGCACCCGCGTCTGGATCGCGACTTGCGCATTGTTGGCCTTGTATTCGAATTGCGCACGGCCCTTGTCTTCGACGATCTGGGTGACCAGCAGGTACAGCACCAGGGAAACCGCCACCCCGGACCACCAGGCGGCGGAAGTAAGGCAGGAATGGATAAAACGTCTCGAAAATCGCATCCGTTTGCACTGTACGTTGATCGGGAAACTCAGTATGGCGAGCGATCAGTGTAGCGCCAATTCTTTGCGGTGTTGACACGTTCCCGCAACGTTTTTCCGCTATGAAAATGATTTGAGGCAATGGATTGGAAGAAGCTTGATTTTCGTCAAATGAAACAACGTTCGTACATGTTGGCAGCATGGTCTGTTGCAATCAGATTACCGTAGTTACTCAAACGATCTTCGTCATCTTCCTGACATATGGATACGTGACTAAAACTTAGTACGGACACCCGATGGATATGTGGACGACGGCCATCGGCTGCTACACTTTTCTTTATTGGAAATGCCGGACACAACAAATGTACAGACAATGAAAGCCACCTTAGCCAACCTCCTGCAGCACATCCCCGGCCCCAGGTCCGATAAGTGGCCAGACGGCGAACGCTTTGCCAAAGCACTGTCGCACGGCACCATGTCCGTGGAGGTATATGCGCCGTTCGGTCACGATCCCCAGACGCCGCATGAACAGGACGAGTTGTACTTTGTCATGAAAGGCACGTCGGAATTCATGCTGGAAGATACCCGCATGCATCTTGCCGCCGGCGACGCGGTGTTCGTGCCGGCTGGCGCGGCGCATCGATTTGAACGATTCAGCGACGACTTCGTAACCTGGGTGGTTTTTTGGGGACCGAAAGGCGGGGAAACCTAAAGAAGTAATGTTTCCGGCAACAGAACATGGCGTCACGGCGTGACCCTGAGCAGTCCGCTATACCCCTTGTCCGGCCCGGGCGGCGTTCAAGCCCTTCCGCACGGCAGCAACTGTCTCCTCCAGCAACCGGCAGAAGGCCATCACCTGCGGCAGGTCGTCCCGGCCCGCCTTCAGCGCATCGTCGAGCAATGCCGCGGCAGCGGCAACCTCGGTGGCGCCGATGCCCGAGGCCATGCCACGCATGTCGTGCACCGCATGGATCACCGCTTCACGTTCGCTGCGCGCATAGGCGTCCCGCAGGGCAACGGCGGTCCTGGAAAAGTCCGACGGCAGCATTTCCAGCAAGCGGTGATACAGATCGACGTCGCCGTCCAGCCGTCCGAGGACGTCATCGGTGTCAAAACCGGGAATGGCGACGGCGGCCGTGCCGGACGGCGCGGGCGGCTCCTGCTCCGCCGGCGACGGTAGCACGCCGGCGCGCGACAACCAGCGTCCGAGCACTTCGTAGAAAAGATCGGGGTCGATCGGTTTCGGGATGTGGTCCTGCATGCCGCTCTGGCGGCAGTGTTCCCGTTCTTCCTCGGTCGCATGGGCGGTCATCGCCACGATCGGCAGGCGCGCGTAGCGTGCGTCCATGCGTATGCGCCGCGTGGCTGCATGGCCGCCGAGCTCGGGCATCTGGATGTCCATCAATACCAGGTCATAGGCATGCGGCCCGGCGGCGAACAGCCGGTCGAGGGCATGGCGGCCGTTGTCCGCGATATCGATGTCCACGCCGGTTGCGGCGAGCATTTCATGGGCGATCTGCTGATTGATCAGATTGTCTTCCACCAGCAGGACCTTGCCGTGAAAGCGCGGCACGACACGCCGTTTGCGTTCGGACGGCGGCATCGGCGAAGGCTGCCCGAGAAGGTCGATGAGTGCATCCTGCAGCAGCGAAGGGTCGATCGGCTTGAACAGCACCGTGGCGACCGGCGCATTCTCCGCCTGTCGGACCACGTCTTCACCACCATACGCGGTGACGAGCAGCGTGCGTGGCGTATGCGCCAGGCCGGCGTCGACGATGGCGGTGGCAAGTTCCACGCCGTTCATGCCGGGCATGCTGAGATCGGCCAGCACCACATCGAACGGCGCGGTCTGGTCGGCGCTGCGGATTGCCGCCAGGGCTTCCTCGCCGCTGGCTTCCGCCGACACCGTCAATTGAAAACTCTCCAGCAGTTGCGACAGCAGTTGCCGCGCCGCGCGATTGTCGTCCACCACCAGTACCCGCCGCCCCCGCACGCCTTCGGGCAATACCCACGGCGAAGTCTGCGGCGGCAGGTCGAGTTCGAAACAGGCGTTGAATGCGAATACCGAGCCGGCACCCGGCCGGCTGCGTACCGTGATCGCACCGCCCATCATCTCGACGAGCCGCTGGCTGATCGCCAGTCCCAGGCCGGTTCCGCCGTATTTGCGCGTGATGGACGCGTCCGCCTGCGCGAAGGCGTGGAACAGCCGCGCCTGCTCCTCCGGCGAGATGCCGATGCCGGTGTCTTCCACTTCGAAGCGCAGCATCACTGACGCCGCGCCGATGCGGTCCGCGCCGCAGCGGAGCAGGACCTGGCCCTTCGGTGTGAACTTGATGGCATTGCCGAGCAGGTTGATGAGGACCTGGCCGAGCCGGGTGGGATCGCCGATGAGCTGCACCGGGACGTCGTAGTCGATGTCGAACAGGTAGCGCAATCCCTTTTCCTGCGCACGCTGGCTGATTACCGCGCTGACATTGGCCAGCACCTCGTGCAGCGAGAATTTGGTGCGTTCGATCTGCAGCTTGTTTGCTTCAATTTTCGAAAAGTCGAGAATGTCATTGATGACGCCAAGGAGCGACACCGCCGAGCGCTGGATCTTTTCCAGGTAATCCCTCTGGCGCGGGCTGAGATCGGTACGCAAAGCAAGGTATGCCATGCCGATGATGGCGTTCATCGGCGTGCGGATTTCATGGCTGACGTTGGCCAGGAAGGCCGACTTCATG
>NZ_DAIUCO010000328.1:0-5205 GCF_036846085.1 Noviherbaspirillum sp.
CCCCCTTCCAGGGGGAGGGGTAGGGTGGGGGTAGTGAGCATCAACCCGTGACTCCGTCCATCCCATCAAAGATCAAAAATAAAAATGCCCCATCCCACCCTCTCCGAGGTCACCAGCTGCCTCTCCGACTACGACCCGAACGCATTGCCCGTCGCCCAGGCGCAGGCCATCATCCGCGACTTCGTCACGCCAATCCAGTCAGTGGAAAAAGTCGCATTGCGCAGCGCCCTCGGCCGCGTACTTGCGCAGGACATCGTGTGCGCGATCGATGTGCCCGCGCATGACAATTCCGCGATGGATGGCTACGCAATCCGCGGCGCCGATCTCGATGCGACGCAACCGATCACGGTGAAGATCATCGCCACCGCTTATGCCGGGGCCGGTGTCGGCACGCCGGTGGCCGCCGGCGAATGCGTGCGCATCATGACGGGCGCGCCGATGCCCGCGGGTTGCGATACGGTCGTGCCGCAGGAATTTACGCAGGGAGCTACCGACACGTCGGTGACGATTCCCCCCGGCGTGGTGAAGACCGGCGACAACCGGCGCCTGCGCGGCGAAGACCTTGCCGCCGGCAAGCCCGCGCTGTTGCAGGGCCGCATCCTGCGCCCGGCCGACATCGGCCTGATGGCGTCGCTCGGCATCGCGGAAGTGCCGGTGCAGAGGCGGCTGCGGGTGGCGTTCTTCTCCACCGGCGACGAGTTGCGCTCCATCGGCGAACCGCTCGACCCCGGCTGCGTGTACGACAGCAACCGATACACGCTGTACGGCATGCTGACCCGGCTCGGCGTCGACATCATCGACATGGGCGTGGTGCGAGACGACCCGGCGCTGCTGGAACAGGCATTTCGCTCCGCCTGTGAAAACGCCGATGCCATCATCACCTCCGGCGGCGTATCGGTCGGCGAAGCGGATTACACCAAGCAGATCATGGCGACCCTGGGCGACGTCACGTTCTGGAAGATCGGCATGCGTCCCGGCCGGCCGATGGCCTTCGGCAAGATCGCGTCGAACGGCCGCAGCGCTTACCTGTTCGGCCTGCCAGGCAATCCGGTGGCGGTGATGGTCACCTTTTATTTCTTTGCCCGCGATGCCCTGCTGCGCATGATGGGGGCGGACAGCGCGCCGTTGTCCTTGTTGCAGGCGGTATCGGAAGGCCCGATCCGCAAGAAGCCGGGCCGCACCGAATACCAGCGCGGCATCCTCAGCACCGACGCGAGCGGCAGGCGGCAGGTGCGCATCACCGGCTCGCAGGGCTCCGGCATCCTGCGCTCGATGTCGGAGGCGAACTGCATGGTGGTGCTGCAGCATGAGCAGGGTTCGGTGAAGGCGGGTGACCTCGTTGATGTGCTGGTGTTCGAAGGGCTGGTGTGATCAGCCCAGGCGAATAAGCATGCGTGTCGGCAGCCGGGCATTAACCAGCGGTTCGTAAGCGAACCTTTCCTGCAGCAGCGCCACCTTCGGGAAATGAGCGTACAACGCCGCCAGCGCATCGGCGGCAAGCGCGACCGACAGACGATGCGCCGCGCACATGTGCATGCCGGTGCCGAAGCTCAGGTGATCCATGTTGTTACCGCGTTCCGGATCGAACTTTTCCGGATCGGCGAATCGCTCCGGGTCCCGGTTTGCCGCCGCCAGCACCAGCAAGACCGCATCACCCTTCTGCATCTGCACGCCGCCGATCTCGACATCCGCCGCCAGCACCCGCCGGGTGTTGTGGATAGGCGGGTCGAATCGCAGGGTTTCCGTCACCAGCCGCCTGTACGCCGCCACGTCATCGCCAAACCCGCCGGGATGAAACCGGATCTGCTGCACCAGCGCATTGCTCAGGATGCCGCGTCCCGCGTCGTAGCTCTGGATCAGCAACCCGATCATGTTCACGGCATGCAGATCGCGGTCTTCCATCATCGCCGCAGACAATCCCGGAAGGCGGGTCAGGTGATGCGCCACCGTGCGGTACACCGCTTCCGACACCGCGTTCACTTCGCCGATCTGCCGTGCGGTCTTGTTCGGCGACATGATCTTCGTCAGCGTTTCGACCTGGGGCAGCAGGGCGTCGATGTCCCGCTGCGTGAAGCCGAAGCTCTTCAGGATAAACAGGGCGGGCAGTTTTTTGCACACCACGTCGATCCAATCCAGCGTGTCATGGGCGTGCCCGTGCAGAAGTGAATCCAGCAGAGCGGCGACATCCACGGCATGCATGCTTTCGACCAGCCGCATCGCCGCCTGTCTCGCGGCGGCATGCATGGGCGGATTGGCGAGCCGCGCCAGCTTCGCAGCCAGCAGGGCGGTATGCGGGTTCATCGTCTCCAGCATCGCGGCAGGCTGCGGCGGGATGTGCGCCGCGTCGCTTTGCAACAGTGCCTTGCAGGCCGCGTGTGAATACACGGCCCATAGGCGGCTGCCTTCGTCTCGATGCACCGGGTGCCGGGCCAGTTTGTGCGCGTAGACGCCGAACGGATCGGGGACGTCCGATTGAAGGAAAAGCGTGTCAGTCATGTCGGTTCTTCGTCAGGTTGATGCATGGCGGCGCAATGCCGGAGGGAACTGCTGCGGTGCCTGCGCGCGGTCGAACATGCCGTAGTCCCGCAGTACGACCGCGCAGTGCGTTTGCGTAGCTGCGGCGGCCCCTGCCTGCCAATCCCGTGCGGCGTGGCCATCGCCGAAATCAAGCAAGCCAATACGCTTTCCCGCATTCGCCAGGCTCTCGAAACGCTTGCCGCGCGCATCGTCGCGCAGGTCGCTGTATTCGCGGATGCCCACCAGCGGCTCCTGCCCGATATCCGCGTCAGGCAGTACGCGGAGCACCCGCAGCCGGTAGTCATCGAAAACGGAAGCGCGTCCGTCAGCCTGCGCCGCCCGGTGCTCGCCGTGCATGCGCCAGCGCACCAGCGCCGCTTCATCGCGCCAGAACGACAGCGACAGGATCCAGCCCGGTTCGGTCAGGCTTTTAAAGCGCTCGATCGACACGAAGCCGTCCATCGCATCGAGGATCGGGCGCAACGCGGCGGCGGTATCGAGATAGCGCTGATAGCCGCTTTCCGACGGCAAAACTTCGAATGCAACGGCGAACATGGCAGCCTCCAGTGATGTTTTGGCCATGATACGATCGCCATCGATTGAACAGTTCATGGGAGGATGAATCATGGAATCCGCCGTCAACATTGCTTCGGTTGCCGCATTGCTCGGCGACCCCGCCCGCGCCGCCATGCTCTGGTTGCTGATCGATGGCCGCGCCCGGCCTGCCGGCGAACTCGCGTTTGCCGCCAATGTCTCGGCGCAATCGGCCAGCGGGCACCTGTCGAAGCTGGTCGAGGCGCAATTGTTGCTGGTGGAAACACAAGGGCGCCATCGGTATTACCGGCTCGCCGATCACACCGTCGCGGTCGCGCTGGAATCGCTCGCCGCCATCAGTCCGAAGCCGGCCACGCGCGCATTGCCGGCCTCCAGGGGCACGCCGCCGGCGATGCGATTCGCCCGCACCTGCTACGACCATCTTGCCGGCGAGCTCGCGGTGGCCTTGCTGGTCAACTTCGAACAACAAGGCCTGCTGCGCTGCACCGGCAAGCAATGGGAGTTGTCAGAAAAAGGGGAGGGCGCGTTCCACGCGTTCGGCATCGATATCGACTCTGCGCGGCGGGCGCAGCGCCAATTCGCCTGCGGCTGCCTCGACTGGAGCGAACGGCAATTCCACCTCGGCGGTTCCCTCGGCGCGGCCCTGCTGGAACACATGCTCGAACGCCGCTGGCTGATGCGGGCACATCAATCTCGTGTGGTGCAACTGACGCCGCAGGGCAAGCGAGGGCTGAAGGACACCTTCGGCTGCGACGTCTAGACCATTCCTCCTTCAAGACCCTCAATCGGCCGCCAGCGCGCCGGCCTATGCGCCGCATCTGTTGTTGTAAATAAAACAATAAATCGGTAGAATCCCGTTCTTGCAAAAAAGCCAACTATTTGCCGGTTGCGTTTTTGCACAGTTCTCCACCGAAGCATTCAGACGGGTATTCCATGACCGCACCAACGCTGGCCTTCAAGCAATCCAACCGGCTATTGAAGCTGACCATGGCGCCGGGTTCCGGCATCGACGATGACGTCGTCCTGCCCTACGAAGTGTCCGGCACCGAAGGCATTTCCGAAGGCCTGCACTACACCCTGACCTGCCTGTCCAGCGACGCCTTCCTCGAACTCAAGCAGTTCCTCGGCCTGCCGGTCCAACTGGCCATCCTCACCGACGACGGCGCCGAGCGGGCCCTCTGCGGCATCGTCACCGCCGCCGCGCAGGAAGGCGCCAACGGCGGCTTCGCGCGCTTCAGCCTCACCCTCGAAGACCCGTTCGCGCTGCTGGCCAAACGCATCAACAGCCGCGTCTTCCAGGACCTGTCGGTGCGCGAATTCGTCGCCATCGTCCTCAACGAGCACCGCCAGCACAACAGCGTGCTGAGCGCCTGCTTCGACATCGATGACCGCTGCATCGGCACTTACCCGAAGCAATCCTGGGTCACCCAGTACAACGAATCCGACACCGCCTTCGTCACCCGCTGGCTCGCCCACGAAGGCATTTCCTGGTATGTCGAACACGGCGATGCCGGCGTGCCCGGCGAGCATCCGAAACTCACGCTGGTACTGTTCGACGATCCATCGCTGCTGCAGCCGGCATCGGCGGCGAAGGTGCGCTTCCACCGCGACGACGGCACCGAGAATGAAGACGCCATCACCGGCTGGCATGGCCGGCGCAGCGTGCAGCCCGGTGCGGTGCAGCGATCCAGCTATGAATACAAGGCGGTGACCGTCAACATCCGCCAGGACGACAACCGCACCGACCAGGGCGACCACGGCAGGCAACTGGCCGGCACGCTGGAAGACTACCGCTTCGACACCCATCATGCCGCCAACGACAGCGACGACCATGCCCGCTACGGCAAGCTGCGCATGGGAGCGCATGAGTACGCGGCCAAGCATTTCACCGGTACCGGCAGCCATCGCGAAATCGCCGTGGGCCGCCATTTCGAACTCGTCGACCATCCGCTGCATGACCAAGACGGGCCGGAACAGCGGCAGTTCGCGGTCGTCCGGCACAGCCTGTATGCACGCAACAACTTGCCGGCCGATCTGACCGAAACGGCCAGGACGCTGCTGCAGCCGGCAAGCGGCACCGCCGCCAACGATGGAACGGCATGGGCCGACGCTTCAGCCAGGCCCTTGACCGAG
>NZ_DAIUCO010000329.1:0-5146 GCF_036846085.1 Noviherbaspirillum sp.
GGGTCCTGCATCTTTTCCTTGTTAGAAGCGGGCGCTGGTTTCGTGCTAACTATTTAAGAATATTGCCTGGTTGTAGTTCTCTCTTCCTTAAACCTCACTCCAAGCTTTCCATAAAAGCCACCACCGCCCGCAACTCCTCGCCCGAAAGCGTATTGAACGACGGCATCCTGTTATCCGGCTTGATGTGCTGGCTGCCGGCGATCCAGCCGCCGAGCGCTCCCGCATTGTTCGGCAGCATGCCGGCGGCCAGCGACAGCCGACCGCCGACATGGGTCAGGTCCGGGCCGAGCGTGCCGATGGCGGGGGTGCCGCGTACCGCGTGGCACTGGGCGCAGAGTTTCATGAATAGTTGCTTGCCGGCGACGGGCGTGGCGTCGCGCGGTTCCGCCGCCGGCTGTCTCTGGCCGGCCAGCCAGGCGTCGTATTCCTCCGGCGCCTGAACCACCACGAAGAACGCCATGTTGGCATGCTGCGCGCCGCAATACTCGGCGCACTGTCCGCGATACACGCCCGGGACGTCGGCCCGGATGCGCAGGGTGTTGACATGGCCCGGGATCATGTCGATCTTGCCGGCGAGGTTCGGTACCCAGAAACTGTGGATCACATTCGGCGAGGTGAGGCGGAATTCGATCGGGCGGCCCACCGGGATGCGGATTTCATTGGCGGTTTCCATCAGCGGATGTCCATCCTGATCCAGATACCGCACCCGCCACCACCACATCTCCCCGATCACATCCACGCGCACGGCCGGCGCATCGCCGGAACGGGCGAGCGCGGATGCGCCCCACAAGGTGTAGACCAGCAGCGCCGTCAGCGTGACGACCGGAAAGACGACCCCGCCGCCGATGATAAGGCTGTGCCGGGACAATGCCGTGCGGACAGCGGGCGGCCCGAACAATGCCGCCGCCAGGAGCAGCATCACCAGGATGAAGATGATGCCGCCGCCGATGAACAGCACCCAGCTCATCTCGGCGATGCGCGCGGCATGATCGCCCTGGCGCGACAATGCCGACTGCTGGCCGGCGAGGGCGGGCAGGGCCTGGAGCGCAGGCAAGGCAAGCAGCATGGCGGCGAATCGTGTCGGCATGGCGAATGCAGGGAGAAGCAAAAGGAAAATGCGCTGTCGGACGCGCATGTCTTGGTGCAGCGCGCAATTCGTTCAGGCGGCTGGTTCGATCATGAACCGCCCGGTGATGATGCGTTCTGCAGCTGCGCAAACCGCGTCGCTGCCCAGGTTCCATTGGTGCTGTACGGAGACGCCCCGTGCGACAGTTCTTTCTTTCTTCAACAGCAGAATGCATGCCACGGCGGAACATCAAGCGCGCACAACTGCCTGTCCATCATCCTCGCAACATGCGGATACGCAGATTTTTCAAACTTTCGGTAGTTGTTACACGTGGGCACAATTCAAACCCGCCCAAGCCAGAAGCGAACCCTCAGGCGTTGCATCGGCATGGCGTCGATGAAATGCGATGAACGGGCGAGCCGGCCCACGCCGGCACTACTGGCAGGCAAATTGCAACATGCCCCGCATCTGCCTTCCGAATCCGTTGAAATGCCGCCTTCGACGCCGATCAAGCGCCTGTCATGTCACGCCGTCGGATGGGCGCTCAACGCCATTGCCGTACCGGCGGCGCTCGCCCATGCCGGCGAAGATCATGCGGGCGGCCACTTTGCATGGAACGCCGATCCCTGGATCATCGCCAGCCTGTTGCTGACCGCCTTTCTCTATGGCGCAGGACTCGGCCGGCTCTGGCGAAACGCCGGCAAGGGCGCAGGCGTACAGCGCCCCACGGCGGCAATGTTCGCCGCCGGCCTGGCGGTGCTGGCGATCTCGCTGGTGTCGCCGATCGACACGATCAGCGGCGAGCTGTTCTCCATGCATATGGTCCAGCATGAACTCATGATGCTCGTCGCCGCGCCGCTGATGGTGCTCGGCAGGCCGCTGGCCGTGTTCCTCTGGGCCTTTCCAGCCGGCTGGCGCAAGCGGATCGGGCGGCTGGTGAAGTCGCGCGCGGTGCAGGGGCCGTGGCATGTATTGAATTTGCCCTCCGTCGCCTGGCTGGTGCATGCGGTCGCGTTATGGGCCTGGCACTTTCCGGCCTTGTTCCAGGCCGGTCTTGCCAGTGACGGCGTGCATGCCGCGCAGCATGCGAGCTTCCTGCTGTCGGCGCTGCTGTTCTGGTCGTCGCTGCTGGGGCGGCAAACCGGGCTTCGTTACGGCGCGGCAGTGATCTACATTCTCAGCACGGCGATCCATACCGGCATTCTCGGCGCCTTGCTCACCTTTTCGACCCGGATCTGGTATCCCGCCTACACCAATACCGCCGCCTGGGGCCTGACCGCGCTGGAAGACCAGCAGCTGGGCGGGCTGATCATGTGGGTGCCGGCCGGATTTGTCTTCGTCTTCGCCGGACTGGCGGTGGCGTACAGGCTGCTGTCGCCGCAGATGGAGCGCGGCGCAGCCGGTGTCGGGGCAGGGCGGGGATGAGGTCCGGCGGAAAAACCTGTACGAGAACCGGCGCCGGCGTCGCCATGGAACGTTTCACGCCGGCGGCACTGCTCCTCCTGATCGTACTGCTGCCGGCCGCAGCCCCTGCTCAGGAAGCCTTGCCGCGCATCGACGGCGGCGACCCGGCGCGCGGCAAGGCGGCCATCGAGCGCCATGCCTGCACCGCCTGCCATGTGATTCCGGGCGTTCCCGGTTACGGCAGCAATGTCGGTCCGCCGCTGCACAAGATGGCCTTGCGCGGCTATATCGGCGGCGTGCTGCCGAATATGCCGGACGACATGGTGCGCTGGCTGCGCAATCCGCCGGCCATCGATCCGCGCACCGTGATGCCGAACCTCGGCATTACCGAAGCGGAGGCGAAGGACATGGCCGCCTATCTGTACACCTTGGACTGAAGGGGAAACCGGACCGATGCTGATCAGGATGAAGACCGTGTTGCTCATGCTGGCGCTGGCAGTGCTGCTGGCGCTTATCGCGGCAACCGCCTTCGTCGCCATCGGCGTCTACAACATCGCGGCGACGGTGCAGCATACCCGGCCGGTGTACTGGCTGCTGGATGTCGCAATGCGCCGTTCGGTCAAGCTGCGCAGCGCGGCAATCGAGACGCCGGCGCTGGACGACGACACCCGCATCCGCAACGGCTTCGCGCACTACCGCAATCATTGCCTGCAATGCCACGGCGCCCCCGGCATCGCGCCGGAGCCGTTTGCCCTGGGACTCACCCCGGCCCCGGCAGCGCTCGTGGCGACGGCGCGCGAGTGGCCGGCGAAGGACATCTTCTGGGTGGTGAAGTACGGCATCAAGATGAGCGGCATGCCGGCCTGGGAATACCGGATGACCGACCAGGAGATCTGGGACGTGGTGGCCTTCGTCGAGCATATGCCGGCGTTGTCGCCGGCCGACTACCAGCGCTGGGACCGCGGCATGCCGGCGCGTCCGGCAGGGACGGTGCCGGCGGTCGCCGCACCGTCCGCCCCCGCGGCGCCGGGCGATGTCCAGGCCGGCCGGCTGGCGATCGACCAGTATCTGTGCGCGACCTGCCACCAGATTCCCGGCATTGTCGGCGCCAACCGGCATGTCGGCCCGCCGCTCAACGGCATCGGCACGCGCAAATACATCGCCGGCGTTCTGCCGAACACGCGAGAGAACATGGTGCGCTGGCTGCGGCATCCGACAGCGGTGGACCCGCTGTCGGCGATGCCCGATCTCGGGGTGACGGAAAAGGATGCGCGCGATATTGCCGCCTATCTCTACACCCTGAAGGACGTCGAGTAGCGCCGCCGGGTTGCATTGCCCTCGGGCATCCCGCTGCATTGCCAATTGCATACTCACGCGCGCCGATCCGGATTCACACCATTTGCCTGCATCCATCCTGCCGTCGCCTGCGTACAAGACTTACCGTCCCTGCGCAAACGAATTTCCGGCATGTCCTGTAAGGATCGCCCTTCGCAAGCGACCAACGATCTGCAGGGATATCATGCGCAATGCGCCGCTGATGAATCCAGGTACATGTCCAACAGGAGTCCAACATGAATCGTCGTCTCTTTCTTGCCGGTGCATCGGGTTTGCTCGCCGCCGGTTACCTCCCATCACTGATCCCCGCCATTGCAAAGGAGAATGCCGCCGTGACACCACTTGCAAAACCGCATTCCGAATGGAAAGCGCTGCTGCCCGCGGCCAGCTATAACGTGCTGTTCGAAGAAGCGACCGAGCGCGCCGGAACAAGTCCTCTCAATAATGAAAAACGCGCCGGGACCTATATCTGCGCAGCCTGCTTTTTGCCGCTGTTCGACAGCGCGACGAAGTTCGAGAGCGGCACCGGCTGGCCGAGCTTTTTCAACTACCTGCCCGCTTCCCTCGGGATGAAGAAGGACTTCAAGCTCATCTGGCCGCGTACCGAATATCACTGCGCCCGCTGCGGCGGTCACCAGGGGCATGTCTTCGACGACGGCCCGAAGCCGACCGGCCTGCGCTATTGCAATAACGGCGTCGCGCTGCGCTTCATTCCCAAGGAAGAGAAATTGCCGGAGCTGAGGACATGATGAAACTGACGACGGTTTTCTCCGGCCTGCTGCTGGCCGGCGCGCAGGCGTCGGCGCAGGCTCCCGCGCCGGCACCCGGCGCCGGCATCGCGATCTTCGCCGGCGGCTGCTTCTGGTGCACCGAAGCGGATTTCGAAAAGCTGCCGGGCGTGGTGAAGGCGGAGTCCGGCTATATCAACGGCCGCGTCGACAACCCGACCTATGAACAGGTCAGCGCCGGCAACACCGGCCACACCGAAGCGGTGCGCGTGGTCTACGACCCGGCCAGGGTCAGCTATCCGCAACTGGTGGAGTATTTCTGGAAAACGATCGATCCGACGGTCAAGGACCGGCAGTTCTGCGACGTTGGCAACCAGTACCGCAGCGGCATCTATTACCTCAACGATGCGCAGCGTGCGGCCGCCGAAGCGAGCAAGGCGGCGCTGCAGAAATCCGGCCGCCTGCCGCAGATCCATACCGAAGTCGAACAGGCCGGCCGCTTCTATCCGGCGGAGGAATATCACCAGGATTACTACAAGAAGAACCCGGTGCGCTACAAGTTCTACCGCACGAGCTGCGGGCGCGATGCGCGGCTGGCGGAGGTGTGGAAGGG
>NZ_DAIUCO010000330.1:0-5115 GCF_036846085.1 Noviherbaspirillum sp.
ATGTCTCTTCGGAGAACTGCCGGCGTTGCACTACCGGAGACACTCCGTCGCCCTAGATTCCCGCCTTCGCGGGAATGACGAGGGTGATGGATCACGGGAGACACTTCGTAGCTTGGGGTTACGCTTGCAGGGCGCGTACTGGCTTGCAGGCAGGCAGCATGCTGTCCAAATTCCCTGCTAACCCCTTCGCGGGAATGACAAGGATAAAGAGCAGAAATCAAGGGGAAGACACCCTGCCTCCCCCTCCTGTTCATATTCACCGCAACCACTACGGCCGACGATTACCAGTGACCGGCACAAACTTCTGCGTCCGCTTCCCGGTATCCACTTCCGCCGTATAGATGTTGCCGCGCGAATCGACCGCCAGGTTATGTACCCAATGGAACTGGCCCGCATAGCGTCCATGGCGTCCAAAGGTGCTGACGATCGTGCCGGCTTGCCGGTCCAGTATCCAGACCTTGTTGTTCTCGCCATCGGGGTTGTACAGCTTGCTTTGCGCACGGTCCGGCGATACGTCCACATCCCAGGTCGAGCCGTTGCCAAGCGTATCCCGGGCGACGAAGAACTCCTTCACGAAGGTGCCGTTCTTCTGGAATACCTGGATGCGGTTGTTCACCCGGTCGCACACATAGACCAGGTTGTCGTTGGTGATCCTGACACAGTGCACCGGATTGCGGAACTGGCGTGCCGGTGCCTGTCCGGCAACATATGGGCCCGGATTGGCATCGTCGGGCGTGCTGCCGTAGGCACCCCAGTGACGAATGTATTTGCCGGTATTGCCATCGACCACCAGCACGCGCTTATTCTGGTAACCGTCGGCGATGTAGGCCTCGTTGTTGGTCGGGTCCACCTCGACATCGGCCGGCTGGCCAAGCAGCGGCGTGTCGCCCAATCCGCCGGTGGTGGCATTGCTGCCGCCAGTCACGCCGGCCTTGCCGACCTGGAGCAGGAACGTGCCGTCGCTGCTGAATTTAAGCACCTGGTGATTCACCGCGCCATTGCCCGCGATCCAGACATTGTCATTGTGGTCGACGAAAATGCCGTGCTCGTTGGTCGGCCACTCGCAGCCTTTCGCCGGTGTGCAGCGGTCGGTCAGGAAGCCCGGATCCGCAGTGCCGCCCCAGGCCAGAAGCAAATTCCCTTCACGATCGAACTTCATCACCGATGGCGCGGGGAAGCAGCACTCCGAGCGTGGCGGCGTCTGGGCGGCACCTGCTTCATCGACGGTCAGCGAGCCGGGACGCTGGATGATCCAGATATGGTCGTTGCGATCAACCGCCACACCCGCCACCTGGCCGAATTCCCATCTGTTGGGCAGCGGCTTCGGCCATTTGTGATCGACTTTGAATTCCGTTGCGCCCTGCGCAGCGGGACCTTGATTCCCCGCATCGTCGTTTGCCCAGGCCGGTTGCAAACCGACCGCCATCGCAAGTATTGCCGCTAGCCATGCAAGAATCGTTTTCATGATGTCTCCTTAAGTGGTGACTTCGTTGATGCCCCAGAAAATGAAAGCGGATCTGCCTGGCGAGAGGTCGCCGATGACAAGGCGGGCAGGCATTGCGGATTGCCTGACTGTGCCCGGAGTGCCAAGGGATAGAGGGAAGGAGGGAGGTGAGAAAGCCTGGACCGTCCTGCCAAGACGTGTATCCATGCATGGTCGACAGTAGAAGCATTCACATCATGCGTCATTCCTGTCTCCTTGCTTTTGATTGTGCTGCATGCCTTGCGAGGTGCGCGACATGACCTTATCAAACTAGACCATCATTCGCGACCAAGTCTGATAATTATCAATAAGAGTAAGGACACGTTGCGAAACCAATTTCTGCATGGCGATATCGCGATCGATCCTGTTGAAGCGGAAAAAAGCGGCGCTGGATAATTGCAACAATTGCCCCTGTCTATTTGACAGGTTTCCATGTTTGCCCCAAATCCAGCTTTACGGATGACATTGAAAGTGCCAATAATCAATACACGGCCATCAGGCCGGGATCATTCGCATCGGGAGCAAACATGGCTGATCACATCATGTTGACGTCGCATTCCCAGGGCCGCAAGAAGAACGCCGCTACCGACATCCGATGGGGTGCTCCCAGTCCTGAAGAACGCGGACCGATCATCGCCAGTCTCACCAACCCTCAGCAACGCAATGTCATCGGCACGCACTCCGGCGCCTATGCGGTGTATCGCGCGCTGGCGGTCGCCGCAGGTTCGCTCGACCGTGAACACCGCCCTGACCTCACCAACACCGCGCCCGCCGAAGACATCGGTCCGCATCCGCAATGGGCCGATCCCGACAAGATCGTGTCGCTCGATCCGTACGGCCACATGGTCGGCAACGCGTTCGCCGGACAGATCGCGGCCGGCATGGATATCCGGCCGACGATCGCGATCACCAAGGCCCATATCAACATGCCGGAACTCAAGGAGGCGATCGTCGCCGGCCGCCTCAAGCCCGATGACCGCATCCTGTTTTCCAACGGCGATGTGCGCGTAACCAAGGCGGCGATCGACCCGGTGTGGCACCTGCCTGGCCTGGCAAAACGGTTCGGCATCAAGGAAAGCGCATTGCGCCGCAGCCTGTTCGAACAGACCGGCGGCATGTTTCCGGAACTGGTCACGCGCTCCGACCTCAAAGTATTCCTGCCGCCCATCGGCGGCATGACGCTGTACTGCTTCGGCGACATGCGCGAGCTCGGCAAGGACACCACGCGGGTCGCCTGCCGCGTGCACGACGAATGCAATGGTTCCGACGTGTTCGGCTCCGACATCTGCACCTGCCGCCCCTACCTGGCGCACGGCATCGAGGTGTGCATCGAGATGGCGCAGCAGGGCGGCGTCGGCCTGGTGATCTACAACCGGAAGGAAGGACGCGCATTGGGCGAAGTCACCAAGTTCCTCGTGTACAACGCCCGCAAGCGGCAAGTGGGCGGCGACCGCGCGGCAACCTATTTCGAGCGCACCGAATGCGTGGCCGGCGTGCAGGACATGCGCTTCCAGGAACTGATGCCGGATGTGTTCCACTGGCTCGGCATCAAGCGTATCGACCGCTGGGCATCGATGAGCAATCTCAAGCACGGCGCGCTGACGGCCCAGGGCATCGAGGTGGTGGAGCGCGTCCCGATTCCGGATGCACTCATTCCCGCCGATGCGCGGGTGGAGATGGATGCCAAGGTCGCGGCCGGTTATTTCTCCACCGAGGGTGCGGTGCCGAACGAGGAATTGCTGATCGCCAAAGGCAGGAGCCTGACCGAATGACAGACGCACGCCATGCCGGTGCACATGCCGATATCGGATGGCATACGCCGGTGCCGCAAGATCATCCGGCGGCGGCGCTGCTCAACGCACAGGCGGTGCGCCGGCAATGCGCGCTGGTAATGGCACGGACCGAGCAGGGAAACGGCGCCCACTTCACCTGGCATCCGGATCGGCTGGCCCAGGTCGCCTGCTATGTGGCCGACACGATCAGGATGCGCTACCCGGACCTGTCCGTGCCGTATCACAGCCGCTGGCGGCATTTCGAAACCGGCGGCGTGGATCGGTGGCAGCAACTCGCCGCACAGGCAGGGCTGAGCGGCAGCGAACGCGCACGCACCCGCATCGACCTCGTCATCCCCAGCGTGCTGCTGGATGCCGGCGCCGGCCCGGACTGGCAGTATCTGGACCATGCCAACAACATGCGGCTGGCGCGGTCCGAAGGACTCGGCGTTGCCAGCCTTGCCCTGTTCGCCAGCGGTGCCCTGTCGTCGGATCAAACCCACCCCTTGCGCACCGATGCATCGGCACTGGCCGCTCTCGCCGGGCAGACCGTCGCCGCCGCTTTCCAGGTGAGCCACAGCAATCCGCTGGTGGGGCTGGCCGGACGGGTGGAAATGCTTCGGCGGCTCGGCGAAGTCGTCGCGGCCACGCCGGCGGTATTCGGCCCTGCGCGGCGCCTGGGAAACCTGTTCGACTACCTGGCCGATCATGCGCATGGCAAGACCATCGACGCCGCATTTATTCTCGAAACCCTGTTGATCGCACTCGGCCCGGTCTGGCCCGGCCGCATCGTGCTCGACGGCGTATCGCTTGGCGATTGCTGGCGGCATCCGGATGTGGACGGCGGGCTGCTGCCGTTCCACAAGCTGACGCAATGGCTCACCTATTCGATGCTGGAGCCGCTGGAAGAAGCCGGCTATGACGTCGTCGGGCTCGACCGGCTCACCGGTTTGCCGGAATACCGCAATGGCGGCCTGCTGCTCGACCTGGGCCTGCTGCAGCCGCGTGATCCGGCCTTCTTCACTGACCACCTGGCGGTCGACCGTCCCGAGGTGGTGGAATGGCGCGCGCTCACCGTCATCGGCCTCGATCGTGTCGCCGATGCCGTGCGCACGCAACTCGGCGTCAGCGCCGACGCATTTCCGCTGGCGCGCGTGCTGGAAGGCGGCACCTGGGCCGCGGGACGCCGGATCGCGGCGGAACGACGGCCCGGCGGTACGCCGCCGGTCAACATCCTCAGTGACGGCACCGTGTTTTGAATTTTTCGGGAGAGGCCATGGCAACGAATGTGAATCTGATCAACCACCCGCTGATCCAGCACAAGCTGACGCTCATGCGCAGCGAGGACACGGCGACCGACAATTTCCGCCGCCTGCTGCGCGAGATCAGCCAGATGCTGGCGTATGAAGTGACACGCGACCTGCCGACTGAACTCATCACCATCAAGACGCCGTTGGCCACCATCCAGTCGCCCGCCATCAGCGGCAAGAAGCTGTGCATGGTGTCCATCATGCGTGCCGGGAACGGCATGCTGGACGGCATGCTCGACGTGCTGCCGTCGGCGCGCGTCGGTTACATCGGCCTGTACCGCGATCCGGAAACGCTGGAGCCGGTCGAATATTACTTCAAGGTGCCGGACGATATCGGCGAACGGCTGGTGATTGTGGTCGACCCGATGCTCGCCACCGGCAACTCGGCAATCGCGGCACTGAACCGGTTGAAGGAAAACGGCGCGGTGTCGATGAAGTATGTGTGCCTGCTGGCGGCGCCGGAGGGACTCAAGGCGTTGCAGGCTGCGCACCCGGATGTGCCTGTCACGACGGCGGCGGTGGATGAATATTTGAATGACCACGGGTATAT
>NZ_DAIUCO010000331.1:0-5090 GCF_036846085.1 Noviherbaspirillum sp.
CCCTCGTAGGGGGAAGGCTGGGATGGGGGTGTAAAGGTTGATCAATCGCATGCAGCAGCTCGACCTCACTACCCCCATCCCAACCTTCCCCCTGAAAGGGGGGAAGGAGCCGGACGGCGATGATTTTGATGCGATACCTGCGCGATCATCATCTGTTCTTTATCGGCCCAACAAAACAAGACACCCGCCTACTGCAACTTCAACCGCATCAGCATCGTCTCGTCATGCGGTGCCCGGCTGAGCGTGAAGCCGAGCGCCGTCGCCATATTCAGCACCCGCTTGTTGTTCGGCAACGCTTCGCCGATCAGCTCCTGCGTGCCGCGCGAGCGGCAATAGCGAATCAGCTTTTCCATCAGGATGTGGCCCAGCCCCTGCCCCTTCACATCCGAGCGGACGATGACGGCGAACTCCGCCGTGATGTTGTCCGGGTCGGCGATGGCGCGCGCCACGCCCACCGTTTCGGATGTGCCGTCGTCAAGCTGCCTGGTGGCGATGAAGGCCATCTCGCGGTCATAGTCGATCTGCGTCAGGCGGGAGAGCTGCGAAGGCCGCAGTTCGCGCAAGCGGGTGAAGATGCGGTAGCGCACATCGTCCGGATCGAGGGCATTGAAGAAGGCCAGGTGCTGCGGCGCGTCCTCCGGCCGGATCGGCCGCATCTGCAATTCCGATCCCTGCCAGGAGATGGTTTCCTCCAGCGCCTCCGGATAGGGGCGGATGGCGAAGCGGTCCGCGCCGCTGCCCTCCGCCGCCACCACCCGCATGCGGGCGTCGAGCGCGATCACACCGTTTTCGTCGGTCAGCAGCGGATTGATATCGAGTTCGGCGATCTCGGGGATGTCGGCGATCATGGTGGCGATGTTGATCAGCGTGCGGCAGATGGCGTCGATGTCGGCCGGTGGCCGGTTGCGGTATCCGGCCAGCAGCTTCGCGATCCGGGTACGCGAGATGACGTCCCGCGCCAGCACCATGTTTAACGGCGGCAGCGCCAGGGCATGGTCGGCGGTGACCTCGACCGCGATGCCGCCCTGCCCGAACAGGATGACCGGGCCGAATACCGGATCGGTGCTGACGCCGACGATGAGTTCATGCGCACGCGGACGGCGCTCCATCGACTGCACCGAGAAGCCGTGCAGGGTAGCGTCCGGCCGGATCTCATGCAGCCGCTTTTGCATCGCGAGCGCCGCGGAACGGACCGCTTCCGGCGATTCGAGATCGAGCACCACGCCGCCGACTTCCGTCTTGTGCGATATCTCGGGTGAAAGCACCTTCAAAGCCACCGGAAAGCCGATCTGCTGCGCCAGCATTACCGCCGCCTCGACCCGATCGGCGATCTCGGTCCGCACCACCGGGATGCCGTAGGCGGTCAGTATTTTCTTCGCATCCGGTTCCGACAGTTCGGGGCGGTTCAATTCGAGGGCGCGTTGCACGACCGCGCGCGCGGCCTCCCTGTCGGGCACGAATCCGGGCTCCGCTGCGCAAACCGATGGCGGCACCTGCATGAGAAGATCCTGGTTGCGGCGGTACTGCACCATCTGCATGAAGCCGCCGACGGCTTCTTCCGGCGTATCGAAGGTAGGAATGCCGGATTCGGAAAACAGCCGCCGCGCCTGGGCGACGCTGTCGCCGCCGAGCCAGCAGGAAATGATGTTGCGCGACGCATCCTGTGCCAGCGGCGCGACGGTTCTTGCGATGTCTGCGCTGGGCACGATCGCGGTCGGCGCATGGATGAACAGGATGGCGTCCGATTGCGGTTCCTTCAGCAACACTTCCATGGTCTGCCGGTACCTTTCGCCGGTGGCGTCGCCGATGATGTCGACTGGGTTGCCGTGCGACCAGGTCGGCGGCAGGATTTCGTCGAGCTTGCGCAGGGTGTCGTCCGACAGTTCGGCCAGCTTGCCGCCCTCGGCGATGAGCGCGTCGGTCGCGAGCACGCCGGGGCCGCCGCCGTTGGTGACGATGGTCAGGCGTTCGCCGAACAAAGGCTTGGCGCGGGCAAGGGTTTCGACCGCATCGAACAGGTCCTCCGTGCCGAGCACCCGCAGCATGCCGGCGCGGCGGATGGCGGCATCGTACACATCGTCGCTGCCCGCCATGGCGCCGGTATGGGAGCTTGCCGCCTTCGCGCCTTCGGCCACACGCCCCGACTTCACCACGATGACCGGTTTGCTGCGCGCCGCCGCGCGGGCCGCCGACATGAATTTGCGCGCCTCGCGCACGTCTTCGATGTAGAGCAGGATGGAATGCGTATCGACATCGCTGGCGAGGTAATCGAGCAGATCGCCGAAATCGATATCGGCACTGTCGCCGAGGGAAATGAATTTGGAAAAGCCGATGCCGCGGGTCTTGGCCCAATCGAGCACGCCGGTGACCAGCGCGCCCGATTGCGAGACGAACGAGATTTTTCCGGGTAGCGCGCCGGTGTGCGCGAAGCTGGCATTGAGGCCGATGCCGGGTACCAGCAGGCCGACGCAATTGGGGCCGAGTATGCGCAGCAGGTGCGGCCGGGCCGCATCCAGCATGGCTTGCCTGATGGTCACGCCATGCTTGTCCTTCACGCCCAGGCCGGCGGTGAGCACCACGACCGCCCTGGTACCGCGCTCGCCGAGTTGCCGGATGATTGCCGGGATGGTGTCGGGCGGCGTGCATATCACCGCCAGGTCGGGCGCGACCGGCAATTGCGATGCATCACGATATACCTCGTAGCCCTCCAGCCGGTCGTATTTCGGATTGACGGGAAATATTTCTCCGTTAAACCGCGCTTCGATGAGATTGCGCAGCACGGTAGCGCCTACGCTGTGAGGCTTTTCCGATGCACCGATGACGGCGACCGACTTCGGTTGAAACAGGGGCTGGAGATTTCTTATGCTCATGATGCCTTCCCGACTGAAGTTGATTGCGACCGCCATCGCCGCTTGCCATGCGGCCGCAACGGCAGGTTTGCTGAATCAGGCAAGAACCTGCGCACATGGTTCCCGCTGCGGCTGAACACGATGGTAATGAGCAAGCTTCGCAAAAGATTGATGCAAGTCAAAATTGCCCGAACAATCGGGCAAGCGCTGCACTTGTTTCTGGACTGCGCCTGGCGGCAGCCTTACGCTGAAATGGCACTGACCGCATCGCCGTTGCGGCAAAAGCGATGAATGCAGCGACCGTTCTTCAGGAAAGGGAATCCGTCATGTCGTATAAAACCATCCTGGTCCATGTCGACCAGTCACGGCACACGCCTGCCCGCATCCGCATCGCCGCCCAAATCGCCGCGGCCGAAAATGCCCACCTGATCGGTGCGGCGATGACCGGCGTTTCCCGTTACCTCTACCGGCAGGCGCATGGCGAGATCACCGCCACCATGGTGGCCGACCAGGTCGATTTCCTGTACCAGCGCGCCGAGGATGCACTGGTGCAATTCGAGCGCCTTGCCCGCGAATCCGAAGTGCGTTCCTACGAGCGGCGGCTGCTCAACGACGACTATCACGGCGGCCTGTGCCTGCAGGCACGGTATTGCGACCTCGTGGTGCTGGGTCAGACCGATCCGGACGAACCACAGGGGCGCATCATTTCCGACCTGCCTGAATACGTGGTTCTCAATAGTGGCCATCCGGTGCTCATCGTTCCACATGCCGGCGAATTCAAGCGCGTCGGCGATCGTATCCTGGTCGCATGGGACGGCAGCACGGAAGCGACACGCGCCGTCAATGCCGCGATTCCGCTGCTGCGCCGCGCCGGCAATGTTGTGCTGGCCCTGTTCGACCCGCCGTCCGGCCCGGTCGACCGCGAACGGCACGGCGAGATGCCGGGCGCGGATATCGCGCTGTTCCTTGCGCGGCACGGTGTGAAGGTGGAAGTCAGGCACCAGGTCACATCGAGCGATGTCGGCAATGCCCTGCTGTCGCTGGCGGCCGATACCGATTCGGACCTCATCGTCATGGGCGGATACGGGCATACGGCCTTTCATGAAGTGCTGCTCGGCGGCGTCACCAGGACGGTGCTGGAAACGATGACGGTGCCGGTATTGATGTCGCACTGACCGGCCATCGTGGCCGCGCCGTGATTTCGATTGATGGAGTTGAACATGAACATCTTGCTGGCAGTGGATGGTTCCTCGTTTTCCTGCAAGGCGGTGAGTTACATTGCGTCCCACCTGCAATGGTTCCGGGGCGAGCCGCGATTGCACCTGTTGCATGTCAAGCTGCCGATTCCACCCGGCCTCGCCGTGGAACAGGCTAGGCGCATCCTGGGTGACGATTCCGTGAACGGCTACTATCGGGAAACAGCGGAGGCGGCGCTGCTGCCGGCGGAAACGATACTGCGTGAAAAAGGCATTCCCTTTCAGTCCGGCTATGAAGTCGGCGACATCGCACACACCGTCAGGGCGTATGCGCAGAAGAACGGCATCGATCTCATCGTGATGGGCTCGCACGGCCATGGTGCCCTGGCCAATGTCCTGCTGGGTTCGGTCGCAACCAGGATACTGGCGGCAACCACCTTGCCGGTATTGATCGTTCGCTAGGGCGGCAGCATGTCAGCTCGCCTTTAGCGCATGATTCGCCGGCTGCGTTCCGGTCAGAAGATATTCGATCAATTCACGTACCGTGCGGATCGCGCTGCCGAACGGAAGCGGTTCCGATCCGCGAAAGAACAGGCCGCGCTGCACGTCGCCCTTCAACGCAAAGCCGAGCCGGGTATCGATGCAGAACTGTCCCGACTTCGCGATACCGTCACGCAGGCCGCATTGATGCAGGCAGTCGAATCCGGCGGTGCATTGCCTCGGCTTCGCCGCCTTCTGCAATCGCGCTTCCTTTTCCAGGTAGGTTGCCAGCCAGGGTGTGCGCACCGCGCGGGCGGGCAGGCCTGCCACGCTCATGAAGGTGACGATGTCGTCCGGCGTGGCTTCCGCGAGCACCTTCTTGAACGCCGCATGCGCATCGCCTTCCTCCGTGACGGCGAACGCGGTGCCGAGCTGGACGGCGCTTGCTCCCATGTCGAACAGCGCCCGCATCTGCTGGTGGCTGTGGATGCCGCCGGCGGCGATCAGGGGAATGTTTTCGCGTTCGATGCCGAGCTGCCGAAACAGGTCCGCACACCCTTTCAGT
>NZ_DAIUCO010000332.1:0-5053 GCF_036846085.1 Noviherbaspirillum sp.
GTGCTGTGCAACCTCCTGGACAATGCGGCCAAGTACACGCCTGCCGGCAGTCCGCTGCTGATCACCGCGGCACCGGATGGCACGGTCGTCCGCGTGTCCGTGGAAGACCGCGGCTGCGGCGTGCCGGAGGAAGCGCGCGAAGCGATCTTTGAAAAATTCACCCGCGGCGCAACCGAATCCTCCCTTGCGGGCGTCGGATTGGGGCTTGCCATTTGCCGGACGATCATTGCCGCCCATGGCGGACGGATTTGGGTTGAAAGCCGCAGCGGCGGCGGTGCCGCGTTCGTATTCACGCTGCCGGCCGGGTCGCCCCCCGCGGCTCACGGTATGCCGGAATGGGAGGAAATGCACGGAACCGAAGGTGTTCCATGAATGCGGCCGCGGCGCATATTCTACTGATCGAGGACGAGAAGCACATCCGGCGCTTTCTGCGCATATCGCTGGAAGCGGCCGGCATGCGCGTCAGCGAAGCGGAAACCGGCAGGGAGGGCATGGAATGCATCGGCTTGCGGCGGCCGGATCTCGTCGTACTCGATCTCGGTCTGCCCGACACGGATGGCATCCAGGTCATTCGGCAGTTGCGCACCTGGGCGGCTTTTCCCATCGTGGTGTTATCCGCGCGCAGCGAGGAAATGCAAAAAGTCCATGCGCTTGATGCCGGTGCGGACGATTACCTGACCAAGCCTTTCGGCGCACCGGAGTTGCTTGCCCGCATACGCGCCCACCTGCGCAAGCGGCCATTGAAAGACGCCCAGGCCCCTGAACCGATAGTGCGCTTCGGAGACGTCACGGCCGATTTCCTGCGCCGCCAGGTGACGCGCAACGGGGAACCCGTTCATCTCACCCCGATCGAATACCGGCTCCTGGCGACATTGGTGCGCAATGCCGGCAAGGTCCTGACACATGCCTACCTGTTGCGTGAGGTATGGGGACCGGGCAATTCGGAGCGCAGCCACTACCTGCGCATTTACATGGGGCATTTGCGACAGAAACTGGAAGACGACCCGGCTCGTCCGGCGTACATACTGACCGAGACGGGCATCGGGTACCGGCTTGTCTTCGAGTGACGGGCCATGGGGACATGGATATGAAAAGCTACCGCAAGGAACTCTGGTTCAACACGCCGACGCGCCGCGCGTTCATCAACATCACGGGCCAGGTCGAAGCATGCCTGGCCGAAAGCGGCGTCAGGGAAGGGCTGGTGCTGGTGAATGCGATGCATATCTCGGCGTCGGTATTCATCAACGACGATGAGCCGGGACTGCTTCATGACTACGAAGTGTGGCTGGAAGAGCTGGCGCCGCATGCGCCGGTCGGACAGTACCGCCACAACGACACCGGCGAGGACAATGCCGACGCCCACATCAAGCGCCAGGTCATGGGCAGGGAAGTGGTAGTGGCGATCACGAACGGCCAGCTTGATTTTGGTCCGTGGGAGCAGATCTTTTATGGCGAGTTCGATGGCATGCGAAGAAAACGGGTGCTCGTCAAGATTATTGGCGATTGACCCCGCTGCAGGATGCGCACTGATACGCCGTGCCGGCAGGTGTAGGGGCAGCGATTGATGCAGAAAAGCATGAACCGCCGCGACCTTCGCCGTGCCTGCCCGAACTCAATAATGACGCCGGTTCGCCATCATCCTGTCGACATCCTGACTCAGCATGGCGATCTCCTCCCGCAGCTGCTGGCGCTCCGTCTGGGTCACGACGCCGTCCGACTTGAACGCGGCTTCGCGGCGGTGAATCTGGCGTTCCCGTGCAAACAGGGCATTTGATTCCCGTTGCGTAAGGTTCCCGGTCCGGATGCCATGCTGGATGCGGGCGCGGATATCGTATTGCGCCCTGTCGATGCCCTGCGTGCCATTTTGCGGCTGGACGGCGACATGCCGGTTGGCAAGCTTGCGCTCCACTTCCGCATGCATATTGTCCAGCTCCTCGCGCAACTGCCGGCGCTCCTGCGGCGTCGCGTTGCCATCCCGTTTCATCTGCATTTCTCGGTACTGCAGGTTCCGCTCGCGCGCATGCAATTCTTCCGCTTCATGCGGGGTGATGTGGCCGGAGGCGATGCCCTGCTGTATGCGCGTGCGGATCTGCTGTTGCGCATTGTCGATGCCTGGCGTACTGGCGTGCTGCGCAAACGCCGGCGCGATGCCGATGCAGCTCACGATGGCGGATGCGACAACGGAAAAGACAATTGATCTGGCTTTCATGTTTTGACACTCCTGTTGAAGTTCGTTTGCTTGCATCATCGATATGCAAATGGTCGGACATTAATAGCGGTTGGGATTGTTGGGGCGACGGTCGTGACGGTTCGGTATGCCGTCCCGGTCGCGGTCCCAGTCGCGGTGGCGGCCATGCCCGTGACCATGCGCCTGCCGGTGGGGATAGGCGCCGCCGTCGGACCGGACGGTGCCCGTCACGTGCACGCCTGCGTCACTGACGGGCACGGCGACGCAACCGGTTAAGAGGCCGCCGATGGCGGCCAGGGACAACATCAGCTTTTTCATCTTGACTCCGTCGAACGTCGTTGGTGGTAGCTGTATTACAAACGACGCAGACGAATCCGCCAATGAAAAATCGGTAAGGCGGGTTACCAGATGTATGTACCGGAATGTATATGCCATGTATCGAAATGCGTTGCATCCGTCACGCTATACTGCATGCGGCGACCTGTCGCACACCGGTGCCGGTCACCCCGGGGCCGACCATGACTGAGCGCCTCGTTCGAAAGGAATGACATGAACACCTCAAAAAGCAGATTCGATGTCGTGATCATCGGCGGCGGCATCATGGGTTCCTCGGTCGCGTACTTTTTGAAACAGCGCGATCCGTCGATCGACGTCGCGGTCATCGAGCCGGATCCGACGTATGAGTTCGCCTCCACGGTCCGTGCTTCGGGCGGCGCCCGCCGGTTGTTTTCCTGCCCTGAAAACATCGAAATGTCGAACTTCAGCATCGACTTCATCAAGCGCTTTCCCGAGGAGATGGCGGTCGGTGGAGAACGGGCGCACATCGACTGGATCGAGCAGGGCTATCTGTTCATCGTCAACGGCGACCAATCGCTGCGGGCGCTCGAGGAAAATGCACAGACGCAACGTGCCAGGGGCGCGGAGATCCGGCTTCTCGACCGTGACGGCCTGCGCCAGCTTTTCCCCTCGATGTACGTGGACGACCTCGACGGCGCGGCCTACTCGCCACGCGACGGCTGGTGCGATCCGAGCGGCTTCCTGCAGGGAATGAAGAAGAAGGCGCGATCGCTCGGCGTCGACTACATCCAGGCGAAGGTCACCGGATTCACGTCGTCGGATACGCTGCTCACGGGCGTTACCCTGAGCACCGGCAATGAATTGGTTGCGGACATTCTCGTCAATGCCGCCGGCGCATGGGCAGGGCAGGTCAGTGCAATGGCGGGCATGTATTTGCCAATCAGCCCGTTGCGGCGTTTCGAGCATTTCTTCACCGGCCACCACAAGATCGAGCCGCTTCCCTACGTCAAGGATCTAAGCCGCCTTGCCTTCCGGCCGGAGGCACACGGCTATTCCGGCGGGCTGGTGAATTCGGACGAGCCGCGCGGTTTCAATTTCGATGTCAACCACACCTATTTCGACGAGGTCGTATGGCCTGCACTGGCCCACCGGTTCCCGTTCGCTTTCGAGGGCGCGAAATGTCATCGCACATGGTCCGGCCTGTACGAGCAATGCGAGCTCGACGGCAACCCCATCATCGGCAACTGGAGCGGCCATCATGAGAACTTCTACGTCGTGGCGGGATTCTCCGGGCACGGCATGATGCACGCGCCGGCTGCCGGACGCGGCATCGCGGAGCTGATCCGCCATGGACGTTTCGAGACGATCGACCTCGGCCGGTTCGGCTATGAGCGCGTCATCCGGCACGAGCCCTATCGAGAGCGCGGCATTCTTTGACCGTATATCGGTCGTCCTGCGCTGCCCATTGTTGCAGCGGCTTCCGTCGCGCTAGCGTCGGATGACGCGCGATCGCCGGACTTTCTGCTGCAGTTGCATGATGCCGTAGATGAGCGCTTCCGCCGTCGGAGGACAGCCCGGCACGTACACATCCACGGGAATGATGCGGTCGCAGCCCCTGACGACCGAATAGGAGTAGTGATAGTACCCGCCGCCGTTCGCGCACGAGCCCATGGATATCACGTACTTCGGGTCCGGCATCTGGTCATAGACCTTGCGCAACGCCACCGCCATCTTGTTGGTGAGCGTGCCGGCGACGATCATCAGGTCGGCCTGCCGCGGACTGGCGCGCGGCATGATGCCGAAACGGTCCATGTCGTATCGCGACGCCGCCGCCTGCATCATCTCGACGGCGCAGCATGCCAGCCCGAACGAGAGATACCAGATGCTGTTGCTGCGGGCGTTCGCGAGCAACTCTTCGGCGCTGGTGAGAATATATCCGTGGCTTTCAAGCGAAGTGGCGTCCATGATGCGCTCCCGTTCAATCGCGACAAGAGTAATTGAAAGCGGACGAAAAAAATTGTACCGACACGACATCCGGCGGCATTCCGGTGCCGCCGTGCCGGTGTTTTGCGGATGGCGCTAATCCAGGTAGGAGGCCAGTTCGTCGGGGCGCAGCTGCCAGAAGTGATAGATGGATTCGCTCTCATTCCGGGCCTTCGCGAATCGACCTGGGGATTCACCGACGAACTGGCGGAAATCCCGGATGAAATGCGCCTGGTCGACATAGCCTGCGTCGTGTGCGATGCGGGACATTTCTCCGGTTTGCGAAGCACCTTGTATCAGCCTGCCGAGCGCGCTGGAAAACCGCGCAAGCCGGCGATAGTCGCGCAGCGAAAGGCCGTAGTTGACCAGGAAGCGGCGTTCGAGCTGACGCGTGCTCATCGCCAGGCTGCCGGCGAGTTCGCCTGCCGGCAGCAGCACATGCTCCAGAGACAGTTTCGGCAGAACCGATGATCGGCCACGCCCGGCGAGCAAGCCTTGCAGCAGGAAATCCTCCACGCATTCAATGATGTCCTGGTCCCCGGAAGCATCCATGAGCCGTTCCAGGAGCGCGGTGACCGTGTGGCC
>NZ_DAIUCO010000333.1:0-4945 GCF_036846085.1 Noviherbaspirillum sp.
GCCTTGGCTCCGTAAGCGGAGCATCTCTGGGTCCCCGCCTTCGCGGGGACGACAAATCCATTTATGAAATGAGTCTAGGTAAAGACCTGTCGTCCTCGCCCTCGACTACCCCCCATTCAAGGGCAAGCCGCGGCGAGAGCCTGGAAACGCGTCATATGCCTTGTTTCCATAGTCGGTGCATCCCTAGAGTCGATGCCAGTTCATCAAATCAGCAAGCCGTTTTCAATCGCATACCGTGTCAGTTCCGCATTGCTCGTCATGCCCATTTTTTCGAGGATGCGGGTACGGTAAGTGGTGACCGTGTTCGGGCTGAGATGCAGGGTATCGGCGATCTTTACCAGGCTTTCACCGGCAGCGATCATTTTCAGCACTTCCAGTTCGCGGTTCGACAGTTCTTCGTGGGACGCCGCACCGCCGCCGCCGAGCATGCCGGCGATCTTTTCGGTCAGCGCCTCGCTGACGTACTTGCCGCCGGCGGCGGCCTTGCGCACGGCGGCGATCAGTGCGGCGGCGGGACTGTCCTTCGTCAGGTAGCCGGCGGCGCCGAGCTTGAGGGCGCGCACCGCATAGACTTCCTCCGAATAGGTGCTGAGGATGAGCACCGCGAGCTTCGGCTGTTCCGCCCGCAGCAGGCGCAGCAGGTCGAGCCCGTTCTTGCCGGGCATGGCGATGTCGACCAGCGCGACATCGAAGTGCCGTTCACGCACCAGCGCCAGCGCATCCTGCGCATTGGCGGCTTCGCCTTCGACGACGATATCGGATTCGGAACTGAGCATCAGCCGCACGCCGTTGCGGACCACCGTGTGGTCGTCCACCAGCATGATGCGGATCGGATTATTCGCCATATGCAGTCTCCAGAGGCAGGCGCAGCACCACCCTGGTGCCTTGTCCGGGTGTGCCGGTGATGCGCAGGTCGCCGCCGAAATGCCGGCTGCGTTCATACATGCCGAGCAGGCCCCACGATTCCCGGTTGAGCAGGCGCTCGGGTTCGATACCCTTGCCGTCGTCCTCCACCGTGACGGCGACGATGCCGTCGCCGCAGGTCGCCTGCACCACGGCTTTTGATGCCCCGGCGTGGCGCACCACGTTGGTCAGCGCCTCCTGCACCACGCGAAAGACCATGGTGCTGCGCTCATGGTCGAGTTCGACGTCGGCGGCCGAGGGATCGATGTCGCACCGGCATGCCAGTCCCGAGCGCTCCTGGATCTGTTCGGCATACCACTCCAGCGCCGCCCACACGCCGAGCTGGTCGAGCACGCTGGGCCGCAGGTCGGTGATGACCTTGCGCACCGTCTTGATGGCATTGTCGGCCAGGCCGGCGGTTTCGACCAGCAGCGGATCGGCCGGCAAGCCGGCGCGGACCGCGCGGTCGATCGATACTGACACATAGGCCTTGATGCCGGTCAACTGCGCACCGAGCTCATCGTGGATTTCCTGCGCGATGCGCTTGCGCTCCTGTTCCTTCACTTGTTCCTGGTGGGCGGATAAACGGCGCAGTTCCGATTGCGATTGCCGCAGCGCCTCTTCCGCCTGCTTGCGTTCGCTGATGTCGCGCACCATGCCGGTATACATGCGCCGCTCCCCGATGAACATCTCCGCCACCGCGAGATCCATCGGGAAGGTGCTGCCGTCCTTGCGCTGGCCGATGACTTCGCGGCCGATGCCGATGATGCGTTTCTCGCCGGTCTTCGCGTAGTGCGCGAGATAACCGTCATGCATTTCCCGGTACGGCGACGGCATGAGGATCGAGACATTCCTGCCAGCCACTTCCGCTTCGGTGTAGCCGAACAGGCGCTCGGCCGCATGGTTGAAACGGTCGATGATGCCGCGCGCATCGATGGTCACGATGGCATCGACCGCGGTATCGAAGATGGCGCGCATGCGGACTTCGCTTTCCTGCAGCGCGGCCTCGGCCTGCTTGCGGCGGGTGATGTCGTGAATGGTCGCCATGACCAGCGAGACGCCGGAATCGCCTTTCAGCGGCGACAGGCTGACTTCCACCGGAAATTCCGCACCGGAGCGGCGCCTGCCGAAGAGTTCCCTGCCCGTCCCCATCGCGCGGGCATGCGGCATTTCCGAATAGTTCCTGCGCAGCGCCACGTGCGCCGCCTGGTAGCGTTCCGGCAAGAGTATTTCGATCTGTTTGCCGATCAGCTCGCCCGGCGTGTAATCGAACATGCTTTCCGCCGGAGGATTCGCAAGAACGATGGTGCCCTGCGGGTCGGCGATCAGCATGGCGTCAATGGCCGACTGCAATATCCAGTCGATGCTTTGTCCTTTGAGCATGCGGTATGTGGGTTCCCTGTAATGCAGCGGCGATGGTCCCGCGCTGCGAATGAAGATCGTATCGCCGTATTCTATAGCGGCGGGACAGGCAGCTCCACTCCTTGCAGCTGGGCAATCCGCCGCTCGCGCTCGGCCTGCACGATATGCGTTGCGGCGGCCTCGGATTCCCCCAGGGTCTGCAGGACAAGCGACGACAGTTGCAGGCTCGATTCGAGTGTTTCCGGAAACACCATGGTGGCGCCGGCCTTCTTCAGCGCCAGTGCATGTTTTTCGTCGCGCGAGCGCGCGAACAGCGGCGTATGGGGACATTCGCGCCGGATTGCGGCGACCGCGTGCAGGGCCGATGCCACATGGTCCATGGTAAGGACGATCGCGGTGGCGCGGTCGGCATGCAGCTTGCGCAGCAATTCGACACGCGCGGCATCGCCGAAATAGACCGGGAGCCCCTGCGAATGCAGTTGTCCGGCGAGGCGTCCGTCGCTTTCCAGCGCGATATACCGGATGCCGCGGTCGGCGAGGATGCGTGCCAGCAACTGGCCGACACGGCCAAACCCGGCGATCAGCACATGGCCTTCCATCAGCTCCGGCGTGGCCATATGCAGGTCCGCCGCGCCGGTGCCGCCGCGCTCCTCCCGCCAGTCGCCGATGGCCCGTCCCAGCCTTGCCGCCGCCGGCGTGGCGAAGAGGCTGAATCCGACCACCAGCATCATGAATTGCGCGATTGCGGGATCGATCAGGCCGGCGGTGAGCGCAAAGCCGACGATGATGAAGGCGAACTCGCCGCCCTGCCCCATCAGCAATCCGCCCTCGACCGCCCGTCCCCATGGAAAACCGCCGGCGCGAAAGACCAGCGCGAGCACCGCCATCTTGATCAGGAACAGGCCGATCACCGACAGCGGCATCCATACCGGCGACGCGGCGATCTGGCGCAGGTCCATCTGCATGCCCACCGACATGAAGAACAGGCCCATCAGCAAACCCTTGAACGGCTCGATCGTCACTTCGACCTCATGCCGGAATTCCGTTTCCGCAAGCAGCAGTCCGGCAAGGAACGCGCCGAGCGCCAGCGACAGCCCGGCCGCCGCGGTCAGCGCCGCGATGCCAAGCGCGCACAGCAGGGTGAGCGCCATGAATACGTCGGGCTGGCCACGCCGGGAAAAATGCCGGAACACCGGCTGCACCAATCGCCGTCCGACCACGTAGATCACCATCACGGCCAACGCCGATTTGGCGAGCGCGCCGCCGAGCAGGGGTAGCAGGTTGTCGCTTTCACCGGTCGCCATCACGCCCAGCAGCAGGAACAGGGGAACGACGGCAAGGTCCTGCATCATCAGGATGGCAAAGCCGGCCTGCCCGAGCGGCGTGCCGAGCGTGCGCCGTTCCGTCATGAGCTGCATCACCGCCGCGGTGGATGACAGCGCCAGCACAAGGCCGAGCACCACCGCGGTCTCGGTGCGGTTGCCGAATACATACGCCATGCCGCCGATGAGGATGGCGGTCAGCGCGATCTGCGACATGCCGCCGGCGAATACCCAGCGCCGCAATGCCCACAACCGCGCGGCCGACAGTTCCAGGCCAATCGTAAACATCAGGAACAGCACGCCGAGTTCAGCCAGTGCATCGACGCCGGCACCTCGCTGGACAGTGAAATAGCGCAATGCCGGGACACTGTCCGTCCAGAGGCCGAGGCCGAACGGCCCGACCAGGATGCCCGCCGCGAGAAAGCCGACGACCTGGTTGATGCGCAGGCCTTGCAGAAGGGGAATCAGGATGCCCGCCAGGGCAAGGAACAGGAGGGCTTCTCCGAGGAAAGGTAGGGGGTGGTGTTCTTGCAATCCGGGTCTCGCGGCTGGGTGACGAAAAACCTGATGTTACATCGGCGGGCGGCGCGGCCCTGGCAACACCAGGTAGCAGGTCAGCATGCTGGCCAGCGAGCAGAATACCCAGAAGAAGAAAAACCCGGAGGTATAGATCGCGATCGGCGGCAAATCGGGATGAATTCCGCTGATCGACAGATCATGCGGGTCGAACATCGAGAAGAAGAAGCCCACCGCCATCGATGCAACCAGGAACGACGGCCATAACACGACCAATGCAAGGCGTAACATGGTTTCTCCTACTGGACCGGATCGGCCTTGAGTTGAACGGCCTGTTCCTGCGGCCATTTCCAGCCGCCCTGCAAACGCCAGTTCCGCTGCATGTCTTCCACCTGCACCTGCCAGCGCGCCCGCTCCAGCATCGGCAGGTCGATCGCGAAATCGCCCCTGCTGTCCGGCTCGATCACAATGCGCATGTCGAGTTCGGGACGGGTTGAATGGACCAGCCGCAGTTGCGCCGCGCCGGTGAGCGGCTGGCCCTTGGCGAGCAGGCTGCCGGCCAGCTTGCCGGTGGCGGGGTCATAGCGCAGCGCGAACGACAATGCCATCGCCGCGGCGGCGCGATCCCGCCGCAGATCCTGGTTGATCGCCTTGCCCTGCTTGTAATAGTCATCCACCACCAGCGCATCCTGCTGCGCGAAGGCGATCCATCCGGTGACGATACCGGCCAGCACGACGGCGACCGGACCGATCATCAGGAACCAGGGCCAGCGGTGGGCGTACCAGGGGGTGACGAAAAACCTGATGTTACATCGGCGGGCGGCGCGGCCCTGGCAACACCA
>NZ_DAIUCO010000334.1:0-4911 GCF_036846085.1 Noviherbaspirillum sp.
CACGAGGACCATGCCCTTGTTGATCTGGGCAGGATCGGCCTTTGGAGGATAACCTGCGGCCTTGATCGAATCGGCCAGCTCTTTCGAGAAGGTCTTGTCCTTGGCAGCGGCTTCGTCCTTCGGCAGTTTGGCGGCGTCATAGGATGTAATGACCTTGTCGCCGATCTTCACCGTGGCCAGGGTGCCCGGAGGTGCGGCTTCATTGGAATAGGCAACCGAAGCGGCAGCCAGTTTCGCCTTGATGATGTCGCAGGATGAAGTGAACTTCTTGGTGCCGGTCGGGTTGAACTGGAACTGGCAGTCCGCCGGATCGGCGGTCACCACCACCGGTGCGTTGACCAGTGCGGCTTCAAGCGCCGGGTTGGCGTAGTGCGTGATGGCCTTGAAGATCGGGAAGTAGGTCACGGCGGCAATCAGGCAGCCCGCCATGATGATCTTCTTGCGTCCAATCCTGTCCGACAGCGAGCCAAACACGATGAAGAACGGTGTGCCGATCACGAGCGCCGCGGCGATCAGCAGGTTGGCGGTGGCCGGTTCGACTTTCAGCGTCTGCGTCAGGAAAAACAATGCATAGAACTGGCCGGTGTACCACACGACAGCCTGGCCGGCGGTCAGGCCGATCAGCGCCAGGATCACGATCTTCAGGTTTTTCCACTGGCCAAAGGCTTCGGACAGCGGCGCCTTGGAGGTGCGGCCTTCGGCCTTCATCTTGGCGAACGCCGGCGATTCATTCATCGACAGGCGGATCCAGACCGAGATGGCCAGCAGGAAGATCGACACCAGGAACGGAATACGCCATCCCCAGTCGGCGAATGCGGCTTCGCCCATCGCGGTACGTGTTCCCAGGATCACCATCAGCGACAGGAACAGGCCGAGCGTTGCCGTGGTTTGAATCCAGGCGGTGAACGCGCCGCGCTTGCCGTGCGGCGCATGTTCCGCAACATAGGTGGCCGCACCGCCGTATTCGCCGCCGAGCGCGAGGCCCTGCAGGATACGCAGCGTGATGAGGATGACCGGTGCGGCAATGCCGATCGATGCGTAGGTAGGCAACAGTCCGACAATGAATGTCGACACGCCCATGATCAGGATGGTGACGAGGAAGGTATATTTACGACCGATCATGTCGCCGAGGCGACCGAAGACCAGGGCACCGAAGGGACGGACGATGAAACCGGCGGCAAACGCGAGCAACGCGAAAATGAATGCGGTGTTGGGGTCTGTGCCTGCGAAGAACTGCTTCGCAATGATCGCGGCCAGTGAGCCGTATAGATAAAAGTCGTACCACTCGAACACGGTCCCTAACGACGAGGCGAAGATGACTTTCTTCTCCTCTGCCGTCATGGTGTGCGCAGTTGTCTGTACTGTCGCCATGATAATCTCCTCGAATAATAAATATAAAGTGCTAAGCCTTGCGGCATTGCTTGCACGCGCCGAGTGTGCGACTTGAACCTTACACAATACTTGCTCCAAACTTACAGAAACTTACAGTTCCTGGAGGCCGCCGAAGCTGGCGGGAACCGAAGCGGACGGGCAGGTATCGATGGCTTATCCGATGGAAATTTTTTGCGAACGATCGTGCTAAAAATATGCTATTCTGATATTCGTTTTTTCCCCGGTCGAGTGGCTGGCTGTTCCCCGTATCGAACCGACCTCCATGTCAACACAGATCAACATAATTCAATTCAAGGAGCCTCAAATGACTGACGCCGTCATCGTATCCACCGCCCGCACCGGCCTCGCCAAATCCTGGAAAGGTGCATTCAATATGACCCACGGCGCGACCCTGGGCGGCCATGTACTGAAGGCGGCGATCGAGCGCGCCAAGATCGAGGCCGGGGAGGTGGAGGACGTGATCATGGGCTGCGCTACACCGGAAGGCGCGACCGGCAGCAACATCGCGCGCCAGATCGCGCTGCGCGGCGGCTGCCCGGTTACTACCGCCGGCATGACCATCAACCGTTTTTGCTCCTCCGGCCTGCAGACCATCGCAACTGCCGCCCAGCGTGTGATCGCCGGTGAAGGCGACATCTATGCCGCCGGCGGCGTCGAGTCCATTTCCTGCGTGCAGCAGGAAGCCAACAGCCACATGCTGGCCGAAGTCTGGCTGAAGAAGAACAAGCCGGAGATCTACTGGCCGATGCTGCAGACGGCCGAGACCGTCGCCAAGCGCTACAACATCAGCAAGGAACGCCAGGACGAGTACGGCGTGCAGAGCCAGCAGCGCGCTGCTGCCGCCCAGGCCGCCGGCAAGTTCAATGACGAGATCGTGCCGATGACCACCATCATGGGCGTGGCCGACAAGGAAAGCGGCATGCTGATCTCCCGCGAAGTCACGATTTCCGCCGATGAAGGCATCCGGGCCGACACCACGCTGGAAGGTGTGTCCAAAATCCGTACCGCGCTGCCGGGCGGCGTGATCACCGCCGGCAATGCCAGCCAGTTCTCCGACGGCGCATCGGTCGCCATCGTCATGAACAGCAAGCTTGCCGAGCAGAAGGGCCTGCAGCCGCTGGGCATCTATCGCGGTTTCGCGATTGCCGGTTGTGAACCGGATGAAATGGGTATCGGCCCGGTGTTCGCGATTCCGAAGCTGCTGAAGAAAGCCGGCCTGAAGGTGGAAGACATCGGCCTGTGGGAGCTGAACGAGGCGTTTGCGGTGCAGGTCCTGTATTGCCGCGACAAGCTGGGCATCCCTGCCGACCGTCTCAACGTCAACGGCGGTGCAATCGCGGTCGGCCATCCCTACGGCGTGTCGGGCGCCCGCCTGACCGGCCATGCGTTGATCGAAGGCAAGCGCCGCGGCGCGAAATACGTGGTGGTGACGATGTGCATCGGTGGTGGCCAGGGTGCCGCCGGCCTGTTCGAAGTGGTGTAACCGGCGCAGCGCGCAAACATCCCCAAGCCATCGTCATTCACTGTTTGCGTTCTCCACGCGGCCTCACGCCGCGTGGAGAACGGAGGTTGAACCATGCAATCCAAGATCATTTCCCGCCGCGATCTCGAATTCGTTTTGTATGAATGGCTGAATGCGGAGGCGCTCACGCAGCGCAGTCGCTACAGCGACCATTCCCGCGAAACCTTCAATGCGGCGCTCGATACCTGCGAGCAGATCGCCACCGACCTGTTTGAACCCCACAATAAAAAGAACGATCAGGAAGAACCGCATTTCGACGGCGAGACCGTCCATATCATCCCCGAGGTAAAGACCGCACTCAAGGCGTTCTGCGAATCCGGCCTGATGGCCGCCGGGCAGGATTACGACATGGGCGGCATGCAATTGCCGGTGCTGATCGAGAAAGCCGGGCTCGCGTACTTCAAGGGCGCCAACGTCGGCACCTCGTCCTACCCGTTCCTGACCATCGGAAATGCCAACACGCTGCTCAAATGCGGCACGCCGGAGCAGATCAATACCTTCGTCAAGCCGATGCTGGAAGGCCGCTTCTTCGGCACGATGTGCCTGTCGGAGCCCCAGGCCGGCTCGTCCCTGTCGGACATCACGACCCGCGCCGAACCTCAGGAGGACGGCACCTATCGTCTCAAGGGCAACAAGATGTGGATCTCGGCCGGAGAGCACGAACTGTCGGAAAACATCGTGCACCTGGTGCTGGCGAAAGTGCCCGGTCCGGACGGCAAGCTGATCCCGGGCGTGAAGGGCATTTCGCTGTTCATCGTACCGAAGAAGCTGGTGAACCAGGACGGCAGCATCGGCGAGCGCAATGATGTGGTGCTGGCCGGACTGAACCACAAGATGGGCTATCGCGGTACGACCAATTGCCTGCTCAATTTCGGCGAAGGCAAGTTCAAGCCGCAGGGCAAGCCCGGCGCGATCGGTTATCTTGTGGGCGAAGTGCATAAAGGCTTGGCCAACATGTTCCACATGATGAACGAGGCACGCATCGGTGTTGGCCTCGGCGCGGTGATGCTGGGATATACCGGCTACCTGCATTCGCTCGAATATGCGCGCGAGCGGCCGCAAGGGCGGCATCCCGGCGCGAAAGACCCGGCCCAGCCGCAGATCCCGATCATCCAGCACACCGACGTCAAGCGCATGCTGCTGGCGCAGAAAGCCTATGTCGAAGGCGGCCTCGCGCTCAATTTGTACTGCGCGCGTCTGGTGGATGACGAACGTACGCTGGAGTCGCCGGAAGAGCGCAAGCATGCGACGCTGCTGCTCGATATCCTCACGCCGATTGCCAAGTCATGGCCGTCGCAGTGGTGTCTCGAGGCGAACAGCCTGGCTATCCAGATCCATGGCGGTTATGGCTATACCCGCGAGTACAACGTCGAGCAGTTCTATCGCGACAATCGTCTCAATCCGATCCATGAAGGCACGCACGGCATCCAGGGTCTGGATCTGCTGGGCCGCAAGGTGTCGATGCAGAACGGCGCGGCATTCGAAGCGCTTGTCACGGAAGTCCGCAAGACGCTGTCCAAGGCTTCCGAAGTGCAGGAACTTGCTGGTTACGCCAAGTCCCTCGGCGATGCATGGCAGCGCATCGGCGCCGTCACGCGCACGCTGTATGCGGCGGGCGACATGAACAAGACGCTCGCCAACGCATCGGTGTATCTCGAGGCATTCGGCCATGCGGTCGTGGCATGGATGTGGCTGCAGCAGGCGATGCTGGCGGTCGGCAAGAGCGGGCATGACGCCGACTTCTACCAGGGGAAACTGCAGGCCTGCGCCTATTTCTTCAAATGGGAATTGCCGAAGGTGCAGCCGCAGCTCGATCTGCTGGAGAGCATCGATACGACGACGCTGGATATGCGGGATGCGTGGTTTTAAAAAACCTCCCTTGTAACTATTCCACCCTTGTAAGGCTCCTTCCCCCTCGTAGGGGGAAGGTTGGGATGGGGGTGTGAAGGTTGAGTAATCATATGCAGTCGCTCGACCTTACTACCCCACCCTAACCC
>NZ_DAIUCO010000335.1:0-4891 GCF_036846085.1 Noviherbaspirillum sp.
CTTTCAGCTTGGCGGCCATTCGCTGTTGGCGGTAAGCCTGATCGAACGCATGCGCAACGACGACTTGCAGGCAGACGTACGCGCGCTATTTTCAACACCCACAGTCGCTGCACTGGCCCTTGTTGTCGGAGGCGAGAGCCGGTTGGTGGATGTGCCGGCCAACCGGATTGAAGCCGGATGCGACGCGATCACGCCTGATATGCTGCCGTTGGTTAATCTGTCGGAAGACGATATCGCGCGTATCGTCGTCGCCGTGCCGGGCGGCGCAGCCAATATTCAGGACATCTACCCGCTCGCTCCGCTGCAGGAAGGCATCCTGTTCCATCATCTGATGTCCAGTGAAGGCGATCCTTATTTGCTTGGCGGATCCTACGGATTCCAGAGTCGCGATCGACTGGACACCTTTCTGCAGGCCCTGCAGGCCGTCGTGGACAGGCATGACATCCTGCGCACAGCGTTTCTTTGGCAGGGGTTGCCGGAACCGGTGCAGGTTGTATGCCGGTCCGCGCCGATTCGGGTGGAAGAGCTAGAACTGGATCGCGAAAAAGGCGGCATTCTCCAGCAACTCGAAATGCTGCGGGACCCGCGCCACTACCGGCTAGACATCCGTACCGCACCCTTGATGCAGGCATGCATTGCCTATGATGCCGACAACCAGCGTTGGTTGATGCGGCTGCTGAGCCATCATTTGTGGGGCGACCATTCCACCCTGGATGTCGTCATGGAGGAGCTGCAAGCCCATATGTCGGGTGATTGGGAAAAATTGCCCAGTCCGCTGCCATTCCGCAACTTCATTGCGCAGACACGGCTCGGCACCAGCCGTGATGCACATGAAGCCTTCTTCACCGATATGCTGGCCGATATCGACGAGCCGACCATGCCATTCGGCCTGTCAGGCGCGCAGCTTGCCGGAACCGACATGCAGGAGGCAGCGTCGGTCATCGAGCCGGGTGTGGCTGCACGCATGCGCAAATGTGCACGTTCACTGGGCGTGAACGCTGCCAGTCTGTTTCATCTCGCCATGGCTCGCGTGCTCGCCCAAGCGTCGAACCGGGATGACGTGGTATTTGGAACCGTGTTGTTCGGCCGCATGCAGGGCGAGAAAGGTGTGGATCGAGCCGTCGGCCTTTTCATGAACACCCTGCCACTGCGGATTCGGCCCACTGGAGCTGGAGTACGCGACAGCGTCAGGCAAACGCATGCCTTGCTCGCCCAATTGCTGCACCATGAGCACGCACCGCTTGCACTGGCGCAACGGTGCAGTGGCGTCGCCGCGCCTGCACCTCTTTTCAGCGCAGTGTTGAACTACCGTCACAGTATCTCGGATTCGCAGTTATCTGCCGCCTCCCGGCGAGCCTGGGATAGCATCGAAACCCTTGGCAACTACGAGGGTAGCAGCTATCCGTTCATCCTTTCGATCGACGACGATGGCGACAATTTTTTCCTGACCGCGCATACGCACCGTTCCATCAATCCGGCGCTGATTTGTGCCTATTTCCGCACCACGCTTGCCGGGATGGTTCATGCGCTGGAAAACAGACCGGACCTTCCGGTCGACATGCTGGACATATTGCCGGCAAGCGAACGCCAGCGCCTGCTGGTGGAATGGAATTCGTCTGATGCTACCCATTGTTCTGACAAGTGCATACATCAGCTGTTCGAGCAACGTGTCCATGCCAATTCCGAGGCAGTAGCGCTGGTTTTTGAAGATGTGGAACTGAGGTACGGCGAGCTTAATGCGAGAGCAAACCGTGTTGCACGCCAGTTACGCAAGTTCGGCGTCGAACCCGATGCACGTGTTGCGATCTGCATGGACCGCGGCATCGATATGGTGGTCGGATTGCTTGCGGTATTAAAGGCCGGCGGCGCGTATGTGCCATTGGATCCGTCGTATCCTCCCGAGCGAATTGCATTCATGCTCGAAGACTGTGCACCGGTCGTATTACTGACGCATGCAGCCGTGCGCACGCAGTTGCAGCCGTTGCATGCAATTATTGAGACATCCGATGTGGCCGGCTTGCCAATATACGACCTGGACACGCAACGCGCGTGCTGGATGAGGGAAGACGACGACGATCTGGACGCGGATTCCATCGGCCTCGATTCGGCCCATCTGGCATATGTGATCTATACCTCGGGATCGACCGGGACCCCGAAGGGGGTGATGGTCGAACACCGGCAACTGATCAATCACATCAACTGGCAGGTATGCCGGTTTGGCTTTACCGATGCCGATGCGGTGCTTCAACGCACCTCGATGTCATTTGACGCCTCGGTATGGGAAATATGGACACCCCTTGCCATAGGCGCAAGGTTGGTATTGCTGCCGAGCGCCGTTGATCGCGATCCCGCTGGTATTGTGCGCACGATCAAGCAGCAGAAAGTGACGATTGCGCAGTTTGTGCCGAGCATGCTGCGCCTGGTGTTGCAGGAGCATGAAGAACCGGTCCCCTTATGCGATTTCCTTTTCAGCGGCGGTGAGGTACTTGATGCGGAATTGGCACGTCGAGCGCATGAATGTTCCCGGCGCGCGTTCACAAATCTTTACGGTCCCACGGAAACGACTGTTGATGCACTCGCCTGGACGGTTGACGGCGCCAGCCTGGGCGCCACCGGCCAGAACACTGTCCCGATCGGCAGGCCGATCGACAATGCACTTGTCTATATCCTGGACGGGCGACGTCAGCCCGTTCCCGTTGGTGCAATTGGCGAAATTTACGTTGGAGGATCTGGTGTCGCGCGCGGATATTGGAACCGTCCCGAATTGACGTCTGAACGCTTCGTCGCCGACCCATTTTGCGGCCGGCCGGAAGCAGGCGCCGTACGTGACGGCCATGTGGACCGCATGTACCGCACCGGCGATCTTGGCCGCTATCTTCCCGATGGAAACATCGAGTTCAAAGGACGTAATGACCATCAGGTCAAGTTGCGTGGATACCGGATTGAACCAGGCGAGATCGCATCCGTGCTCCTGACCCATCCTTGCGTTCGCGACGCCGTCGTGCTCGCGCGAATGGATGGTTCCGGTAACCAGCGCTTGGTCGCTTACTACACCACGGGCGCGCAGCAGGAAACCGCTCCCGGAAGCTTGCATAGTCACCTCTCCAAGACATTGCCGGAATACATGTTGCCCGAGACGTACGTGAAGCTGGATGCGCTTCCGCTTACGCCAAATGGAAAACTTGACCGCCTGGCGCTGCCGGTGCCGGAGGATCACGAGGTTTCCGAGCGCGCGTACGAAGTGCCGGAGGGCGAGGTCGAGACGGCACTGGCCTCCATCTGGGCCGATGTGCTGCAAGTCGAACGCGTCGGACGACACGATGACTTCTTTCAGCTGGGCGGGCATTCGCTCCTCGCGATGAAAGTCATGTCACGCATACGTCGGCTGCTGGGCGTCGAACCGGGAATCAACGAGCTGTTTGCCCACCCGACCCTGGCCGCGCTTGCAACGGCTGTCAGCCGTGCAGCGCGCAGCGAGCTGCCGGCCATCACGGTTGTTTCGCGCGAAGAGGCGCTTCCGTTGTCCTTCGCTCAGCAGCGGTTATTGTTCCTGGCGCAGATGGACGGCGTCAGCCAGGCCTATCACATTCCGGTGGGCTTGCGGCTGCATGGCGCGCTGGACAGACTGGCGTTGCGGCGGGCACTGGACCGGGTCGTGGAGCGGCATGAAGCCTTGCGAACCACCTTCATCATGGCTGACGGGGTGCCGCTACAGCGTATTGCAGCCGGGGATACCGGCTTCACGCTGCAGGAACATGACTTGCGCGGCGTGCGCGACGCCGAGGAAGAACTGGTACGCATTAGCGACGCTGAAGCACTGGCGCCTTTCGATCTGGAATCCGGCCCATTGGTACGGGGGCGCCTGCTTCAGTTGAAAGGCGATGAACATGTGCTTCTGGTAACGATGCATCACATTGTGTCGGATGGATGGTCGCAGGGGATCCTGATCAACGAATTCAGCAGCCTGTACAACGCATTCTGCGCTGATGATGACGATCCACTGCCGCCACTCGCGATTCAGTATGCGGATTATGCCGCCTGGCAGCGGAGGTGGGTCGGAAGCGAAGTGCTGCAGCAGCAGGCGCAATTCTGGCAGCGTACGCTGGCGGGCGCACCTGCCGTGCTCGAGTTGCCGGTTGATCGCCCTCGGCCGTCACAGCCCGTGGTCGACGGCGCAGGCGTTGATTTTGAGTTGGACGAAGCTCTGACGCAGGACCTGAAAGCACTGAGTCGGCGTCACGGCGCGACATTGTTCATGACCGTCCTGGCAGGATGGGCCGTACTGTTGTCGCGTCTGTCGGGACAGGATGATGTCGTGATCGGGAGTCCTGTTGCAAACCGTACTCGCGCCGAAGTCGAGCCGCTGATCGGCTTGTTTCTCAACACGCTGGCACTGCGTGTCGATCTGGCAGACGGCCCAAGCGTCGCCGAGCTGCTAAGGCGCGTCAAGGAACAAACCCTTAACGCACAAGAGAATCAGGACCTGCCATTCGAGCAGGTGGTGGAAGGGGTGAACCCGCCTCGCAGCGTTTCATATCACCCACTGTTTCAAGTACTGATCAACTGGCAGAACAATGAATCGGTCGAGCTGCGTCTGTCGGGCTTGAGCCTCTCGCCCGCCGAGACGACGTACGAGCTTACCAAATTTGACCTGGCGCTAAACCTGGCCGAGGCTGACGACCGTATCATCGGCGCCATCACATACGCCACGTCGTTGTTCGACAGGAGCACGATTGCACGCTATGCGGAACTGCTTCAGCGCGTATTTCAGGCAATGGTCCGCGACGATCAGCAACTGACGGATCGGCTTTCCATACTCGACGCTCCCGAACGCACGCTCGTGGTTGACGGCTGGAACGCCACGCAGCGCACGGGACGGGAAGGACGCTTT
>NZ_DAIUCO010000336.1:0-4879 GCF_036846085.1 Noviherbaspirillum sp.
CCCCTGCTACACCCCCCTGCAAGGGGGAAGGAACCGTTCGGTGGAAATTTGAAACCTGGCAGATAGAAGGAGACTCCCATGAAATTCCTTATCCTTACCACCCTCATCGCAGCCGCGTTGTCCCCCATCGCGTCAGCCGCCACCCCGACTCCCTACGCCGGCCAGGAAACCCGCGACATCAAATCCCTGTCGCAGGAAGACATCAACGGCTATCTGGCCGGCAAGGGCATGGGCCTGGCAAAAGCGGCCGAACTGAACGGCTATCCCGGTCCGATGCATGTCCTCGAACTCGCCGCCGAACTGCAACTGACGCCGGATCAGAAGACGAAAACGAAACAGCTGTTCGACGCGATGCAGGCGAAGGCCAGCATGCTGGGGAGTGAGCTGGTAACGGCGGAACAGAAGCTGGACCGGCTTTTCGCAAGCCGCTCGGCCAATGCGGAACTGGTGGACAGCGCGCTGAAGGACATCGGCGCCCTGCAGGCGAAGGTGCGCGGCGCGCATCTTGAAGCGCATCTCGCGCAGGCAAAGATCCTCACGCCGGAGCAGACCGCCCGCTACATCTCGCTGCGCGGCTACGGCAAGCAGGCCGCCGGGGCCGAACATGGCGGCCACGGCGGTCGACACAAGCACTGACGTCGGCGAGGGCAGGTATCAGGGCAATCCCCGCACAAAGCCTTCCTTTGGATACGTGATCGCATAGTCGACGCTGTACTTCAGCGTCTGGTTCGGCGCGATCACGGATTCCCAGCCGACCACGCCGCGCCTGCGCTCCCAGGTGTCCAGCGTCGGCGGCACATTGAACGATGCCTGCACCTTCACTTCTTCCGACGTGCTCACCGGCGATGCTTCCAGCACCAGCAGGTCGACCGGCTTCTTGTGAAAACTGGTAATCGTGTACACATCCGCCAGCACGCGTTCATTCTGCTGGGTGAGCACGCCGGTGGTGCCGGACTGTTCCTTCACCCGGTCCACCGATACGCGGATCAGGTCGTCGCGGCCGAAGGCGAAAGTGAACTTGTCGTTGCGCTGGGTATTCCATTGCGCGGCGCCCACATAGCTGCCGTCGCGGAACAACTGGATGCTGCCCGGCAGCCAGACACCATCGGGCCGTGCCGCCTCCGCGGTCACCACCGCCGCCTTCTCGATGCGCGGCGAGGTACGCAGGCGCTGCTTTACCGGCACGACCTGCGCCGACAGCGCAACCGAGATTTCGCGCCCGTCCGCCGGCAGCGTCACCCGCGACGGCACATCGAACTCGGTCGCGAAACTGCCCCGGGTTTCGATCACGGGCGGAATGAAATTGTCAGCCTGGCCGGCCATTGCCGACGTTGCAGCAACGGGAGCGGGCGCAGGTGCGGGCGCTGACGCAAACGCCGGGCGCTCGGCCCTTTCCAGTTGCACCGCCACCGGCTTCTGATAGGTCAGCAGCCACGGGCGCGGCTCCACCGCCTGCGGCGATTGGCGCGGCTGGCCGGTCGACAGCTTCAGCTTCACGCTACTCCAATCCTCGCCGGTCTTCTGCGACACCGTTGCCAGCCGTTCCAGCTCGACGGTCGATGCGGACGAATTCAGCATGGCGCGATAGGTGGGCTTCCAGCCGGCGTTGTTGACCTGGTAGGTCAGCCGCAAGGCACCGGCCTGCCGCGCCGCCAGTTGCACGGTGACCTGCCGGCCATCCCGCGCGCCGCTGCGCAGCCTGGCGAGATCACGCTGCAGCGCCTCGACCTGTTTGGCGATCTCGCGCTTCTGCACCTCCGCCTTGTGCATGCGGGTGAAGGCATCGCTGCCGCCGCGCTGGATTGCGTCCAGCATCGCCGCCATCGACCGCGCATCCACCACCGGTTGCTGGCGATCGGAAGCGGTGCCGGCGCTGTTCAGGTTCTCCAGGTACTTCTGCACCAATGCCGCCGACCGGGCATCCACATCGAGCAGCGCAACCTTGTCTTCCAGCACCTGGATCTTCGCTTCGAGTTCCGCTTCCCGGGCGCTGGCGCTTTCGGTACGCGCCGCATCCCGCGTCGTCACCTGGCCGACCTGGATGCCCGCATCGGCCTGCACGCGGATCGTCTGCGTATCGAAATTGGCCGGCAACCCGGTGATCTCCAGTTGCGTCATGCCGGCGGAGACCTGTGCGGTGCGTTCTATCGTGGCGCTGCCCGGGTAGAGCACGACGGCGGTGATTGGGGCGTTGGCGGCGAAGGCATTGGTGATCAGGCAGGACAAGCTGAATAAGGCAGACGTTCGACGCAGCATGCAAAGGCTCCGGGAAGTGTGGAAAGTATGGTGAAACTGGCCACGGACGCCGGTGTGGCTGCAGGATTATGCCCCGATCCCTTCGCTGCACGCCACAGGAATCGCCGTCATTCAAAAAAACTTGGTGCGCCGACGCCATGCATTTGCTGTTGCGATCCTTGCGTTACTCCGGTGGGACGCGGCATGTGCTGAGATCGACGATATGAGAAAAGCTCGCCTGCTCAAATCATTGACGGGCGCTTCCTTCGGCCCGCTTTTTTACCGCTGTCCGTATTGTCTATTTTTTTCGTATGCCTTCTTCGACACTTGCACTGTCATCCCATAGCCAGCCAGATTCTTCGCCATGATGGCCGCCGCGTTCTCCAAATGCGCAGCATTTCGCTCGCCGTATTTAGAGTATCGACCCGACCGGTCAGTGACGACGACCTTGCCAGTTTCGGAATCGATGTACACCTCCCCGGATATTCTCGCCTGTCCTCCGCCGACCAAGGCCGGGTGCGATAAGCGAGGTTTTTCTTCGTCTTTGCCCAGGTTATGCAACGCCGCCAATGCGTCGTCCTTGATAATGCTTGTTACCCTCGTCTGCGGTGCGACTATGACTCTACCTAGCTTGCTTGCGCTCCACATAAGCGGTTCGCCCTTCTTTAGCCAATCAACAAGTTTTGCCACTGTGTCCAGATGGGACGAAACAGCGCCATCATCAACCGAAATAAACAGGCGATCCGGATTCATTCGTATTCCGCCCACTTCATCAAACTCATGCTTTTTGATTGGGTGTTCGAAGTAATCCAAATACGTCGATGGGTGCACATTTTTGGGATAGACGAGTTCGCCCAATTCCCGATCCAGCATTTCTGCTCTTTCCCGCCCGATCAAGGTATGAAGTGCAGGAGTCTCGTCATACGTTGGCAAACCTGGGGCACTACGAGCACGTGTAAGTCGATCTTCTGTGTCCAGCCGAGCCGGCACAGGCAAGTCGTCTTTGCGCAGCGAGGAGTGGTGCCTGAACCGGTCATGTAACTTTGCACGTACTGCGCCTCCTTCGCCAGGCAGGAAGGAAGGCCGCTTCGATGGAGATGGATCCGCGGACGGGGCTGCAGGAAAATCGTCCGGTTTCTCTGGATGAAAAAACATGCTGCGATTGAATGACTGCGAGCGGCATATTGGGTGCATTCACGACTCTCATGGGGGTGACGACCTTTGAGTTGCACCGAAGGGTGATTGGTTCCATTCAACTTCTGCGCCGGGGTGCCTGGCAAGCCGTGACGTGCCAGGCTGCTGATGAAAGATTCGCCCCATGGAGCAAGCGGAAATTCTTTTTCCACCTCTCCATCAGGCGACGCTACACCGTGCGCTGTTCCCGGTCCTTCTTGTTCTGCGCCTCGATCCGATCCCGCGCATCTTTCCATTGCTCCTGCGACCATGAACGCAGCTCATAGAAGTTGCCCCCGGTGGCGAGATGGCTGCCACCGTCCATCATGATGGCCTGGCCGGTGAGCCAGTCGCAGCCATCGGCCATCAGGAAGGTTGCCAGGTTCTGCAGCTCCGTCATCTCGCCGGCGCGTCCCATCGGATTGATCGCCGCGGAACGCGCGCCCGGTTGCTCGCCGGGATTGAGACGCTTGCTCATGCCTTCGGTCGGAATCTCGCCGGGGCCGATCGCATTGAGCCGGATGCCGTACTGCGCCCACTCGGTCGCCAGCGACATCGTCATCGCATGGATCGCCGACTTGCTCATCGCCGACGGTACTACGAACGGGCCGCCGTTCAGTACCCAGGTAACGATGATGGAGATCACGCTGCGGTAGCCGTCGGACGGTTTCCATTGCCCTTTGGCCGCCATCTCGACCCAGCGCTTGCCGACCGCGTGGGTGACGTAGAAGGTGCCGTGCATGACGATATTGGCGACGGCATCGAAGCCGCGCGGCGACAGCGCCGAGGTCGGCGATATGAAGTTGCCGGCCGCATTGTTGACCAGGCCGGTGAGCGGACCCTCGGCGAAGATTTGTTCCACCATGTCGTCGACTGCTGCCGCGTCGCGGATATCGAGGCCGAAGGTCTTGACGCTGCCGCCGTGCTGCGCCATCAGTTCGGCGGCGGTCTGGTCGCAGACCGGTTTGCGGCGGCCGCAGATGTAGATGTCGGCGCCGAGCGACAGGTACTTTTCCGCCATGGCACGGCCGAGGCCGGTGCCGCCGCCGGTGACGAGGATGCGTTTGCCTTGCATGAGTTTCGGTTGGAACATGGTGGTCTCCTTGATGTGAAGGATGGGTGGCGGGTTGATGGTTGTGTTGCTATCGGACGGAATACGAAGCTTATTTAATAAAGTTGGAGTCCATCCCAATTCCAACCTTCCCCATGATGCAATATTGTTCTGCGCGGTCGATGCAACGTCTGTTATGCCGGCAGGCGTTATGCCAAAACCTTGTCATTCCCGCGTAGGGTTTTGCAGGGGTTTCGGACAGCATGCTGTCCGCCTGCGAAACGGTACCGGCTTGCAAGCCGGTGCGCGCCCTGCAAAGGGGAATCCAGAGCGACGGAGTGTCTCCGGTAATTCAACTCCTACTTCTCTTCGAAGAGACTAGCCGGGACTGGCCCCGGCGGGCCACCTACTTTTTTGCTT
>NZ_DAIUCO010000337.1:0-4840 GCF_036846085.1 Noviherbaspirillum sp.
GGCGCAACCATCACCGGCATCAGGGTCAATGTCGAGCGCAGTTCCAACAATAACGGAACCCAAAGGGACAATTCGATGCGTCTCGTGAAGGCCGGCACGGTGACCGGCGCCGATCGTGCAACTTCCACGATTTACTCCACCACCGATACCTACGAATCCCATGGTGGCGCGACCGACTTGTGGGGCACGACATGGACACCGGCGGACATCAACCAGGCAAATTTCGGCGCGGCTCTATCGGTGCGAAAGCAGGGCACGTCCGGCGGCAACCGGGAAGTGTATGTCGACCACATGCAGATTTCGGTCGACTACTCTCTGCCTTGCGCGCCGCCGCCGAACGCACCCTCCAACATTACGCTGACCTGCGTCTGCGACAATTTCGGCCGTACCAGCCTGAATCCGTCGACGATCTTCGGCGCCAACTGGACCCTGTCCAACAGCGATGGCATCGGTAACCCGGATATCAACCAGACGACCGGATTATTGCGCCTGACCGAGAGTACTGGCTATAACGCCAAAGCCGCGACGGTCCCCAGCATTTTTCCTGCAGCAGGGAATTACATCTCGGTAGAGTTCAATCACTACGCCTACGACGGTTCCAATCCAGGCGCTGACGGTATAGCGGTAACCTTGTCCGACTATTCCGTACCTGCCGTGCCGGGCGCCTTCGGTGGATCACTGGGATATGCTCAACGCAATGACAGCGGCAATCCACCAGGATTTGCGGGAGGCTGGGTCGGTGTGGCGATCGATGAATACGGTAATTACCAGAATCCGACCGAAGGCCGTGTCCTCGGCTCCGGGTTCATTCCACAGTCCGTAGGCGTGCGTGGACCAGGCAGGGGGTCCAGCGGTTATCGTTGGCTGGGCGGCACGGGCAGCAATCCCGGTGGTCAATCCATCGATAATTTCGCGTCCAACATACCTGCGCCGGGCCATATGTACCAGGTCATTGTCGATGCCCGCCCATTCGCCAGCAGCCAGATCAATGTGATCGTCAATCGCGACACCACGACACGTGACGGGTCCTCGTATTCAACCTTGTTCGGCCCGTTCAACGCCTATCCGGAAGCCAGCCACGCGGTAACCCAGGGATGGATATCAAAAGTGGTGCCGGATTACTGGAAAATTTCCTTCACCGGTTCCACCGGCGGTTCCTTCAATATCCATGAAATCGGCGGACTGCGCATTTGCGCGCAAACCGTGGTGCCACCTACTGGCGGCATCGCCAGCGGATTTTCGGCAATCGACGAAAGTTATCCTACTGCGCCGAATTCGACCGTGCCGGCCTACCAGAACTTCCAGACCGGGAATATTTTTATGAAGCTGGTCGGCACGCCGTTCAAGCTATGGGTTGCGGCGCTGACCAGTTCCAGCATCTCCACTGCCTATTCGGCTGCCAGCAGCAGGCATGTGGCGGTTAAACTCGTCGACAATAGCGATGGTACCTGTGGCACGGATGCTGCCAGGACATGCAATGCCGCCTGCACCGGCAAGGCGGCAGTCGAAGGCGGCGCGACGCAAATCGTGAGTTACGGAACCAGCGATCCGGGAGCCAAACTGTCGCCGCAATTCACGCTGAACTCTGCCTGGAAAAACCTGATCGCTGTCGTACGGGAGTGCACAAATTCGTCCTGCACCGCCTTTACCCCCACCGCGCCCGCCTGTTCCGCCGATGCGTTCTCTGTCCGGCCGCTGAACGTTTCATCGGTGACATTTGCCAAAACGCAGACGCCCACTACGCCGCTGGTAATGAAGGCTGGTAGTGACACGTTCACCATGACCGCAACCACGGCCGGCGTGACAGGTGTCCAAAGCAGGTACACAGGCACGCTGAAAGTCAATGACAAGGCGCTGCAGGCCTTGCCGGCTGCTGGCGATCCCGGCACCTTGTCGCAAACCAGCCTCATGCCCTCCGTCTCCAACGTTGGATTTTCCCGCGCCGAGCGTACCGACTTCACCTACAGCGAAGTCGGTACGTTCACGCTGCCGCCATACAGCATCTACGATGGCGTGATAGGAACAGTGGACTGCATCGCAATGACACCTGCGCAGTGCGACACGGCAAAGCAGCTTACCTGGACGGCTGTTGACAGCGTGAGCACCAAGGGAGACTGCATTGCCGACAGTTTCTCCAATACCCTGTTCAATGGCCGGTATGGATGCAACTTCGGGAATGGATCGCCCAGTCCGGAAGTAGGGCGTTTCGTCCCCGACCATTTCGCGGTGCTCGACGCGGAAACCGAGTTCATCAATCGCAGTGATATCAATGGCGGCAATGGATGTTCACCGCAGAGTGCCTTCACCTATATGGGCGAGCCGCTGAAGGTGCGGTTCAAGCTGCAAGCGCAGAATGCGGCGAATCTGCCGACGAAGAAGTACATCGGCTCGTATGCGACGCTGAACACCACGAACTGGCTGGATTTTGATACGTCAAACAGCCTCGGTTTCTGGATGACCGCGAGCGGCGTTCCAGTCGGCGCCGGCACCTGCCGGGCGGTGTTTTCCAATACCTCACCTTACGCAACGTCCTTCAGTTGCACCGGCGTCAGCCCCGTTCCGTCGACAATCAACCGTACTTCGGGGAGCCGGGTCACGGTGGTTCCGACGCCTGCTGCGCCGAATTGGCAGAACGGCGAAGCGATATTTGAAAGCAATGTGATCCTGGAGCGTGCCGACGCTGCGGACGGCCCTTACACCGCCCTCAAGATCGGCATTGCGCCAAAGGACGCCGACGGAATCGGACTGGCTCAGACTGCACTTAACCTCGATGCCGATGCGACCAGCGGTAATGAGCGGCACCTGCTGGGCGAACGGAATCTGCGCTACGGCCGGCTTTTCATTCCAAATACGTATGGCTCGGAATTGCTGGACCTTCCGGTCAATGTCCGTGCGGAGTACTGGAACGGCACCACGTATGTGCCAAGCGCTGACGACAATTGCACCTCTATCGCTGCTGCCAATTTCACTGTCGCACAGGATGTAGGGGCGGCCGTCAATACATCGATCGTGGGAACGACCGGAACTCTTGTGGAGGGCAAGGGTGTACTGAACTTGAGCAAGCCGACCAATATCCTGTCGGGCAAAGGCAGTGTGCGGGTAAGCACAAGCAATACCGCGCCCGTCGCAGGACCGTTGAACAGCTATTTGCCAGGTTCAGGCGTGCAAACTTTCGGGGTTTCAAAGAAAGACGGGGATGTTATTTATCTGCGTGAGCTGCATTTCTAGCTTCATTTTGGATTGCAATTTTTGCAATCAAATTTGAAGTTCGTTCATTCTCTTGAATGAAGGAAATTTGATTGACATCAATACGTTATTCACTTAACTTCAGGCAAGTTCCTAATCTAAGCTGCGTGTATGCGTTTGTTCTCGAAAACGAAAAAAACTAACGGATGGATGGCATTCAGCTTTCGAGAAAATGCTGTATGTGTCGTGACAGCGATTCGCCCATCCTCCGGCATGCCATTGATCGAATCTGCGGAGATGTTTCAGTCGCCCGGATCGCTCGACGGAGCTTCGCTCGAAAAGATCGCACGTGACCTTCCGGTTGTTCAGCATCAGTGCACGACGCTGCTGTCTTCCGGTGATTACCAGTTGCTCTCGCTCGACGCGCCCAACGTGCCGCCCGATGAACTGAAGACGGCAGTCCGATGGCGCCTGAAGGACATGCTCGATTATCACGTCGATGATGCAACGATCGATGTGCTGAATGTGCCGGTCGATAAAAATGCACCAATACGCATTAGGTTGATGTTCGCAGTGGCGGCGCGCAACCAGATTATCGAGCGCCGTCAGGCATTGTTCGGTGATGCCAAGATCCCACTGAACGTGGTCGATATTCCCGAGATGGCGCAGCGCAATGTTTCCGCAATGCTGGAGCCGGAAGGTCGAGGTCTGGCGATGCTGTCCTTTACCGCCGACGGCGGCTTGCTGACAATTTGCTATGGCGGTGAGCTCTACCTTTCGCGTCGCATCGATGTAGACGTTTCACAACTTGCGCAATCCGATGCTGATCAGCTAACGGCATACTATGATCGGGTGACGCTCGAGCTGCAGCGTTCATTCGACCACTTCGACCGCCAATACCATTTCATCACCATTGCAAAGCTTATGCTGGCGCCGGTCGGCCCGGGCGCCGAAGGATTGCAGCAGCATCTGGCGTCCAATCTGTACATGCCTGTCGAAGTGCTCAACCTGGAGAGCGTGATGGACCTGTCCCGGGTCCCGGCCTTGCGGGCACCTGAAGCTCAGCAGCGATATTTTCTGACCATAGGCGCCGCGCTTCGCCATGAGGAGAAGACGCTGTGAGTCAGCAGATCAATCTTTTCAACCCTATTTTTCTCAAGCAGAAAAAGTACTTCTCCGCTGTCACGATGGCGCAGGCTCTCGGACTAATTTTGCTCGGGTCGGCGTTGTTGAGCGCCTATACCAATTACCGGGTGACTGAACTGGCAAGGGAAGCGGATGCCACGACCGCGCAGCTGGCATCTGCCCAAGCGCAACTCAACAAACTCAACGCGGAATTCGGGCCCAGGCAGAAAAGTGCATTGATAGAGCAACAAACCAAGGCAGCAGAGCTGGAAGTCGCGGAACTGAAACAGGTCGTCGATTTCTTGACGAGAGGCGAGTTCGGCAACACAAATGGATATTCGGAATACATGCGCGCATTTTCGCGCCAGATCGTGCCTGATTTATGGCTAACTGGATTTGCTATTTCCGGAGCCGGAAGTGAGATCGCCTTGCAAGGCCGCGCCTTGAAAGCGGAGCTGGTTCCCGCTTACATCAGCAAGCTCAAGCGTGAAACCGTCCTGCAGGGAAAATCGTTCGCGGCCCTTGAAAT
>NZ_DAIUCO010000338.1:0-4834 GCF_036846085.1 Noviherbaspirillum sp.
ACACCCTGCATGGCCGCTTGCTCGGCCTGTTTCCGGTGAATGTGCTGCATACGCTGGTTCATCTTGCCATCGGTGTCTGGGGCCTGGTTGCGGCGAAGAGTGTCGGTGCCGCCGTCGGCTATGCGAAAGGCCTTGCGATCATCTATGCCTTGCTGGCCATCATGGGTCTGTTCCCCGGACTGAACACCATGTTCGGGCTGGTGCCGCTGCATAGCCATGACGTATGGCTGCATGCGGGAACGGCGCTGATTGCCGCCTATTTCGGCTTCGTGCGCAAGCACGACACCCAGCACGTTCAGCGCGCGTGACGTCTCGGGTAGCGGGCTGCCGCCGGCCGGTGCAGCCCGTATGATTGATCCTTGATGCGCCGTCCGGCGCAAGATAATGTCGTGCCGGCTCCTGCACGACATTCCGGGCAGGAGAGCTTTCCATGAAAACCGAGAAAGAAAAGATGCTCGCCGGCGAGCTGTACGATCCGCTCGATCGGCAGCTCAGCGATGAGCGCCGTCGCGCCCGACTGCTCTTCAAGGCGCTCAACGATACGCGCGACGACCAGGTCGAGGAACGCAGCCGCCTGCTCATGGAGCTCATCCCGTCGGCAGGACCGGACGCATGGATCGAGCCTCCTTTCTACTGCGACTACGGCAGCAACATTCTTTTCGCCGGCAAGGTCTTCCTCAATTTCAACTGCGTCATCCTCGACGTCGCACCGGTACGCATCGGAACGGGCGTGCTGATCGGCCCGGCGGTGCAGATCTACACCGCCACGCATCCGCTCACCGTCGCGGAACGCAGGGCAGGAACCGAATTCGGCAAGGGTATCGAGATCGGCGACGATGCATGGATAGGCGGCGGATCGATTCTCGCACCGGGTGTCCGGGTAGGGAAGGGCGCGGTCATAGGCGCCGGCAGCGTGGTGACCAGGGACATTCCGGACGGGATGATCGCCGCCGGCAATCCTTGCCGCGTGCTTCGTCCGGCCGGATAAGACTCTGCCATCCGGCGGCAGGCGGAACGGCATTCCCGCGTCCAGACCGAGTCGGGCCATTGAAAGCCCGCAATAGTCCCCGCTTTCACCGTTGTTCCCTTCCTTTAACCAGGTTCTTAAAAACAGTGCAAATTCGCTACATCTATATTAGAATGCGAATCGTTATCGTTTAGATTTAAGAAGATGGTGGTAGATATGCCGCCAGTCAATGCGCCAACAATGCAATTGTCCGGCGTCGCGCAGGCTGGTATTCGGCCAATGTTTAGATGAATGTTGACGCTACTGCCTTTTTCGACCGACCTATCCGACCATCCGTCCGACCAACCCGACAGGCCCCCGAATGACGTTCCGCTTCAAGATTTCCCTGCTGGCCGCCGCGCTCGTCAGCGTTTCGCCGGTGCAAGCCCAGGACAACGTACTGAATCTCTATTCCGCACGCCATTATCAGACCGATGAAGTGCTGTACAGCAACTTTACCAAGCAGACTGGTATCCAGATCAACCGTATCGAAGCGGATGATGCCGTGCTGATGGAGCGCCTGCGCAACGAAGGCAAGAACAGCCCGGCAGACGTGATTTTGCTGGTCGATGCCGCCCGCCTGTGGCGTGCCCAGGTCGAAGGCATGTTCCAGCCGGTGAAGTCCAAAGTGCTGGAGGAGCGGATTCCCGCCAACCTGCGCGGTGGCGACGAGGGGCAGGGCGCACAGTGGTTCGGCCTGTCCACCCGGGCGCGCGTCATCGTCTATAACAAGGTGCGCGTGAAGCGCGACGAAGTTGCTGCCTATGAATCGCTGGCCGATCCCGTCAACAAGGGCAAGGTCTGCACGCGCTCCGGCTCGCACCCGTACATGTTGTCGCTGATCGGCGCCATGATCGAACGTAACGGCGAAGCAGCGACCGAGAAATGGGCGCAAGGCATGGTCGCCAACTTCGCGCGGCCGCCGCAGGGTGGCGACACCGATCAGATCAAGGGCGTGGCCAGCGGCGAATGCGGCGTGGCGCTCGTCAATTCCTACTACTACGCGCGCCTGCTGCGTTCCACCAAGTCCGAAGATCGCGAGATGATGAACAAGGTCGGTTTCGTCTGGCCCAACCAGGAAGGGGCCGGCACCCACATCAACGTCGCCGGTGGCGCGGTTGCCAAGAATGCCCGCCAGCGCGACGCCGCCGTCAAGTTCCTCGAGTATCTGGCCAGCGACGACGCGCAGGCCTACTTCGCCAACGGCAACAACGAATGGCCAGTAGTAAGTTCTGCGGTCGTCAAGAATCCGGTGCTGCAGCAGATGGGCAAGTTCAAGACCGAGAACGTCTCCATCACCGCCATCGGCAAGAACCAGGTCTCCGCGCAGAAGATACTCGACCGCGTCGGCTACAAGTAATCCGTTTTTTGTTTTTCGTGCCATGAAGTCGCAGCCAGCCATTCCCTGAAGATAGCCAGCCTGACGATCAGACAACTTTACCTACAGGGATACACAATGAAAAAGAAACTGGCGAAGCGCCGGCTGGCGGCGGCTACCGCATGCGCGCAGCAAACCTCGACACCGTCGCAATCCGAAATCCGCCGTCCGTCCGGCATGCCGCTCGGCGCGCTCATGCTGGCAGCATCGTTCTCCGCGGTGGCGCAGACCACCGCACAGCCCCCTGCCTCCCCCGAACAGGTGATGCCCGCCGTGGAAGTGAAGGGCCAGCAGGAAACGCTGAGCAAGGAGTCGTTCCGCACGACGACGACCGGCATCGGCAAGGGCAACCAGGAACTGCGCGACATTCCGCAGTCGGTTACGGTGATGACCGAGAGGCTGATGGACGATCGCAACCTCGATGACTTCCGCGAAGTGCTGCGCACCACCGCCGGCGTGACCTTCCAGGCCGGCGAGACGGGTGAGGAAGATGTGCGCCTGCGCGGCTTCTCGCTCGGCCAGGCGGGTGATATCTACACCGACGGCATGCGCGATGCCGCTCTGTATGAGCGCGACACCTTCAACAATGACCGCATCGAAGTACTGAAGGGTTCCGCATCGATGTTGTTCGGCAAAGGCTCGACCGGCGGCGTCGTCAATCAGGTCAACAAGACACCGTTTCTGTTTAACCAGAACGAAGTGACCTACACGCTCGGCACCGGCGAACTCCACCGGTTGACCGGCGACTTCAACATCAAGACCGGTGACGATGCGGCGTTGCGCCTAAACGCCATGGTGCATAACGCCGAAAACTGGGGCGCCAGGCAAAAGAAAGTCGGTATCGCGCCGACGTATAGCTGGGGCATCGGCACCCGGGACGAATTCACTGTCGGCCTGTTCCACCTGCGGGTCGAGGGCCGGCCTTTGTACAACCATCCCTGGTTCCTGTCGGGCGGCACGCGCGGCGCCATCATCGAGACGCTGCCGGCGAAGAATTACTACGGCCTCGCCAGCGACTATCTCGATACGCAGGCGACCTACGGAACCGTCGGCCATGTTCACCGCTTCGACAACGGCAGCCAGCTCAAGACCACGCTGCGTCACGGGCGGTATGAGCGCGATCTATGGGCCAGTGTCATCCGCTTCGGCGCCGGCACCACACTCGGCAATCTGAACGATGCGACCGTGATCAGCCGCACGCCGAAAGGACGGATCGGCGTCAGCGACACAACCCAGCTGTCGAGTGACTTCACCGGAAATTTCAACTGGGGCGGGCGCAACCATTCCATCCTCGCGGGTGTCGATGTCTACAATGAGGATGCCAAGCGTGACTACAACTCGGTTGGCACTCCGGTGGTAACCAAACCGAACACCACGGTCGGCAGGCCGAACGATGGCGCATCCGTTGCCGACACGCGGACCATGCGTGGCTTCAACACCTTCGATGCACGCAACATCGGCTTGTACGTGCAGGACATGGTGAGTGTCACCCCGACGGTCAAACTGCTCGGCGGCCTGCGTTTCGATCACTTCGAGGCATCCTACCTTGCGCGGGACGGGGTCTCCTTCAAGCGTAATGACAACCTGTGGTCACCCCGTGTCGGCGCATTGTTCCAGCCGAGCGATGTCGCGTCCTACTACGCGTCCTTTGGCACCTCCTACAACACCTCCGGCGACACCTATCAGTTTGCGGTCAATTCTCCAAACCTCAACGATGCGAGGACGCCGGCCGAGAAAAGCCGCAACCTGGAAATCGGCGGCAAATGGGAACTGTTCGAAAAGCGTGCCTCACTCGGTGTGGCGGCCTTCTATAGCGAGAAGTACAACGAGCGCAATACCGACGAGGATAGCGCGGCGACACAGCAACTGTTGTCCGGCAAGCGTCATGCGGCCGGTATGGAGTTCAACCTGGCCGGCCGCATTACGCCGAAGTGGGAAGTCTTCTTCAACCATACCTGGATTCCGAACGCCAAGATCGATGAAAGCAACGTGGCGCTCAACGCAGCCGGTACCGGCGCGCAGGTTAAGGGCGACCGCCCCGGCCTGACGCCCAAACACAGCAGCAGCCTCTGGACCACCTACCGCGTGTTGCCTGCGCTGCGCCTCGGCGCCGGTCTCACCCATCGCGGCGAGCAGAACCCGGAAGGCGCCCGTCACGTCACTGCCGGCAGCTTCACCGTCTTCGACGCCATGGCCGAGTACACGATCAATGAAACCTGGACAGCCAAGCTCAACGTCACCAATTTGACCGACAGGCTGTACGCGGATTCGCTGTACCGCGGCTTTTACGCACCGGGCACCCCGCGTCGTGTCGAACTGACACTGAAGGCGATGTTCTAAGGCGAAGCATGCTTCTGCACCTGAAAAACGTTCTTACCCGCGACGAACTCGCCACCGCCCGGGCCCTGCTCGGGCCCGGTGCGCCGTGGGTCGACGGGCGCAGCAGCGCG
>NZ_DAIUCO010000339.1:0-4814 GCF_036846085.1 Noviherbaspirillum sp.
CAGTATTACTTCGGCAGTGCGACCTGAAAGTCGCATGGGTTTCTGTTCCGCAGGTTAACGCCCGACGGAACCGACTGTTCCACCACTCGTTCCCTACCCAGACAGGCGTGGCCGGTAACAGCCGGGTCTGAAGCTCTGGGGACAATGTAACCGCCGATATTTCGGTAGGTCGAACCGCGAGGCCAGACTGAATCTGCCAGCATCAAGGCGGAGAGGCGCTAGGGATGAACGGGTACGGCTAACACAAGTGAACCTCATATAAACGTCGTCATAGTAGCCAAGCCAAAGATGCTGACAGGCTTGTACCAAAAGGTGCGCGGCCAGGCAGGGGCTCTTACCGATAGCCCCTCGTGGATGTGGTGCCGCCGGCGAAATCGAGGAGCCCGACCCGTTCGGAAATCCATGCGGAACAGGGTAAGCCCGTAGCGTTGCCGACTTCGGCAGGTGAGCTGTAAAGCAAGCTGTTGATGCTGCGGGTAAAGGAATGTGGAAAAAGCGAAGGTCACCCTGTAATGGGGTGAATACAGATTGAAACATCATCTGGCGCGAAAGCGAGCAGACTTCCACACGGTCTTCCATGGCGAGAAAACCTGATCAATCGTTGCACGGAGGAAAGCAGATGGCAGTGCTCGCACCCAATGCGCAAGCAACGGCGAGCACTGGTGCGCCTTCGAACTTCATATCGGCCTGGCCCCAACACTGGAACCAGATCGAGTCGCAAGTGAAACGACTCCAGGTCCGTATCGCCAAGGCAACACGAGAAGGCAGGTGGGGCAAGGTGCAAGCCTTGCAGCGACTGCTGACTCGCTCGTTCAGCGGCAAAATGTTGGCCGTGAAGCGAGTGACGGAAAACAGAGGCAAGAGAACACCGGGCGTTGATGGCAAGATCTGGTCGACTCCGGTGGCTAAATCGACGGGAGCACAAGCGTTACAGCATCGGGGCTATCGGCCTCAACCGCTGAGACGCATCTACATACCCAAAAGCAATGGCAAGAAGCGTCCGCTGGGGATTCCAACGATGCGGGATCGTGCGATGCAGGCGCTGTGGAAACTGGCACTTGAGCCGGTTGCCGAAACGCGTGCAGATCCCAACTCCTATGGATTTCGGCCGCAGCGATCCACTGCCGATGCAATCGCACACTGCTTCAATGCACTAGCGAAACGTGGTTCGGCGCATTGGGTGCTTGAAGGTGACATTCGAGGCTGCTTCGACAATATCAGTCACGATTGGCTGCTCACCAACGTACCCATGGATAAGGTGGTTCTGCGCAAATGGCTTCGAGCGGGGTATGTCGATCAGGGAGCCTTGTTCGCAACGGAGGCAGGAACCCCGCAAGGGGGGATCATCTCTCCGGTACTTGCGAATTGGACGCTGGATGGCCTGGAAGATGTCGTCCATGCAAGCGTGGCTTCGACAGCGCGCAAGCGTAAGCCATTCAAGATACACGTCGTACGATATGCCGATGACTTCATCATCACAGGGGCCACGAAAGCTGTTTTGCAACATCAGGTTCGTCCTGCAATTGAGGCGTTCCTGAAAGAGCGAGGCTTGGAACTCTCTGATGAAAAGACTCAGATAACGCATATCTCGCAAGGCTTCGATTTTCTGGGCCAGAACGTACGCAAGTACGCCGGCAAGCTACTCATCACTCCGGCTCGCAAGAGTGTGAAGGCATTGCTGGATAAGGTGCGGGAAATCGCGAACGCAAACAAGACGGCGACTCAAGCTAACTTGATCTTGACCCTGAACCCGGTGATCCGAGGATGGGCCATGTATCATCGCCATGTTGTCGCCGCCAAGCGTTTCGCATGGATCGACCATCAGATTTGGCAAGTGTTATGGCGCTGGGCAGTTCGCCGGCACGCCATGAAAAGTGCCCATTGGGTAAAACAACGCTACTTTCGTGTCGTGGGTCAACGGCACTGGGTTTTCGCCACCCAGGAGAAAGCGCGCGGCATGAGTCAACCCGCTTGGCTGTATGCCGCCGCCAGTGTTTCGATCGTGCGGCATATCAAAATATGCAGTGCAGCGAACCCGTTCGATCCGGCATGGACGTTTTACCTTGAGCGCCGAAGAGCGCATCGTCAGGTTACCCAGTCTCACTCAGGCTGCTGGAAGGCTTGAGCCGTATGAGGGGTGACTCTCAAGTACGGTTCTTAGGGGAGGCAGGAGTGGTAACACTCCTGCTTTACCCGACTGAAGGCCCACATCGGCGCATGCCGAGTCCGGCCTGGTGCACAGCGTGGTAGGGACGGCAGCGAACGTTGCAGACGTCACCCAGGTCGACAAACTGCTGCACGGTGAGGAAAACATGGTCGGTGCCGACGCGGGCTACACCGGCGTAGAGAAGCGCCCGGAACATGAAGGCCGTGAGGTGATCTGGCAGATCGCGGCCCGTCGTAGTACGTACAAGAAGCTGAGTAAGCGCAGCGCGCTGTACAAAGCCAAGCGCAAGATCGAGAAAGCCAAGGCCCAGGTGCGTGCCAAGGTCGAGCATCCGTTCCGGGTGATCAAGCGCCAGTTCGGTTATGTGAAGACACGCTTCCGTGGCCTGGCGAAGAACACGGCGCAGCTGGTGACATTGTTTGCCCTGTCGAACCTGTGGATGGCGCGCCGGCATTTGCTGACGAATGCAGGAGAGGTGCGCCTGTAATGTGGGAAATGGCCGCTGAGAGGTGTTCGCGGCGGCTAAAAACTCAGAAATGAGCGGATGACTTGATCGATTTTGGTCGAATCGCCGCTTCTAAAATTGGCAAGGGCAGAAGTCGGCCGGAAACACAGGGCTACTTCAGACCATCCCTAGAATAAATTGGCTCACGGCATAAATGCTAGTGTTGTCTTGAGATTCTGTTGCGCTTGGGGGAACTACGCCTTGTTCGAGTATCCGCTTCTTGCTGCCGGAATTTGAAGACCACGAGCAGCAGCCATCGAACAAAAATTTCTGCTGTTTTTCAGTGCAAGTGATGAGGTTAAGAGCACATCACACGTAAGCTCCGCTTAGCATTAATGTAATATAAGACTCAGCTTTGTGTAAGGTTGACACCTTTAAACTATCCAACATCAATGACCAAGAGGTGTTAACGATGAAAAAATTTGCGGCAGTTCTTGCTGTTGGCATAGCCGTAAGTTCCTCCTTCGCAATGGCTGAGGTTGATAGAAACTCAACGATGCAGCATGACTATGCTGCAGTCGAGGGTAGACAGGCTTTAAAGGTTCTTCTTGAAAGCGGTGATGTACTAAGTGTGACGCCAATGGGCGAAGATAGTATTCTAGGCTGGCCAAGCTATCGTGCGCAGCCATACGAAATCAAAATTCGTACTCCTGATGGAGTTGTCCACTCAGTGGAGTTCCGTAGCGCGCCAGTTGGCATCAATAACGGTTAATTATTTATAAGGGAATTAATACGATATAAGCCAATTGTATGATCGTTACGATTGGCTTATGACTGATTTTTCAAATGGCATTCTTTTTTTTGCACAAGAGTAACAATAGAAGCCAAGGCGTCATTTCAGTGGGTAGAGCGTAGGTGTCCTGCCACTGAATAAAAGCGCTTTCCTACCAAGTCCATAAGATACCATCTTGGCAGGAAAGCGGCTTGCTGGTTATACAGCCATACGTTCACATTCCTCAGCGCACTTCATACAGGCTTTCGCGCACTCTTGGCAGTGATCCATCTGATGCTTGGCACACTCTTCACCGCAGGCTCGGCAAATTTTTGCACACAATGCACAGAACTCTTTAGCCAACTCGCTCTGGCGACTCATGAGTCTGGCTGCCAGAGCACATATGTCAGCACAATCTCTGTCGAGCTCAATGCAACGGGCCATCGTTTGTACGTCGTCTTCAAGTAAACAGGCAGATGCGCATGCTTCGCAAACTAGAGCGCAGTTAGAACAAGCTTGAATGCAGCTATTGAACATTGTTTCAGTCATGACTTCCTCCAAAGTTCGTATTTTAGCGTATAGTCTTGAGCTGGCCTGAGGTGATCCTCTAGCAGCTCATAAATCCGACATATTCAGAGTTCGTCCGTTCCAATGGTTAACATTACAATCGTGTAAGGTCCCTTATGATCGCTATGCGGCTGATTTTAAAATATTTACCTTTATTCGATATTTTATTATTGGCGGGGAAATTCCATGTGAAAGCCCGTCACGCCGTCTAATGAGGTGCACCAGATTCTGCCTTTATGGGCCTCAACAATAGATCTGGTAATAGCCAAGCCGAGGCCAGCGTTGCTTGGACTACCCTCGCGCCGGGCAGGATCGACCCGATAGAAGCGATAAAAGAGCTTGTCCAGGTGCTCGGGCTCGATCGTCCCTCCGGGATTCTCGACGCTGAGGGTTACCGTTCTTTCCGCCTCGTGAATCGTTACAGAAATAGTTTCCCCTACCGGGGTGTAACGCAGCGCGTTGGATAACAAATTGGAGACCGCTCTATCAATCATTAATTTATCTCCCAGCACATTTCCTGCGCCTGAGACTGAGAGACGGATATCGCGTTCGTCAGCCACTAAGTGGTAATACGCAAGCAGTTTAGCAACGACATCAGCTAGTTCGATAGACGCTTGTTCGGGAATAATCAAGCCGTTGTCGGATTTGGCCAAAAAGAGCATGTCGTCAATAATGCGTGACATACGCTTCAACTCCTCTAGATTGGAGTAAAGATTCTCCTCATAAGCATCAATATTCCGCTTTTTGGTCAGCACCACCTCGGTGTGGGTCATGAGGTTGCTAACAGGGGTTCGCAGTTCATGAGCAATGTCCGCCGAGAAATTGGAAAGCCGAACAAAGGCATCTTCCAAGCGATCTAACAT
>NZ_DAIUCO010000340.1:0-4772 GCF_036846085.1 Noviherbaspirillum sp.
CGATTCGGTGCTCCGGGCCGATGCGATCGGGATCGATGTCAAGAAGCTGCAATGGACCGCGTTCGTGATCGCCGGCCTGGTTGCCGGCGTGGCGGGCAGCCTGTTCGCGTTTTCCAAGGGCAGCATCTCGCCAGAGACCCTGCATGTCGGCAGATCGGTGGACGGTATCGTGATGGTGATGCTCGGCGGCATACAAACCCTGATCGGCCCGATCGTCGGCGCGGTCACCTTCGGCTGGCTGCATGACACGGTCGCACGCAGCACCGACTACTGGCGCGCCATGCTGGGGGGCATCATCCTGCTGCTGGTGCTGCTCTTCCCGCAAGGGATCGCCGGATATATCCGCCAGTTGTCCAACAACCTGGCCGAACGCAAGGCCGGCTCCAAGGGAGTGCACTGATGAGCCTCATGACAGTCAGCAACCTGGGCAAATCCTTCGGTGGCGTGAAGGCGGTCGATGGCATCAGCTTCGAGCTTGCCGCCGGCGAATTGCTTGCCTTGATCGGCCCCAACGGCGCCGGCAAATCCACCACCTTCAACATGGTGAATGGCCAGCTCAAGGCCGATGCCGGATCGATCAGGCTCGACGGCAAGGAACTGGTCGGGCTCAAGCCGCGCGAAATCTGGCGCATGGGCGTCGGCCGCACCTTCCAGATCGCCGAAACCTTCGCATCGCTGACGGTGGTGGAAAACGTCCAGATGGCACTGATTTCGGCGGACGGCAAGCTGTTTTCGATGTGGCGCAAGGCGGCGGCGCACAAGCGCGACGAAGCGCTTGCGCTGCTGGAACAGGTCGGCATGGCGGCGCAGGCCGACCGTCCTTGCAGCGTGCTGGCGTACGGCGATGTCAAGCGCGTCGAGCTCGCCATCGCCATGGCCAATAATCCGAAACTCTTGCTGATGGACGAGCCGACCGCCGGCATGGCGCCGAAGGAACGCAATGAATTGATGGCGCTGACGAAGAAGCTGGTCACCGAGCGCAACATGGCGGTGCTGTTTACCGAGCACAGCATGGACGTGGTGTTCGCTTACGCGGACAGGATGATCGTGCTGGCGCGCGGCCGCCTGATCGCGGGCGGCGCGCCGCATGAAATCCGCGACCATCCGAAAGTGCAGGAAGTGTATTTCGGCACAGGAAAGACATTCGAGAAGAACCGGAAGAAGGAGGCCGTCTGATGCTGACAATGGAGGCAACCCATACCGCCACCGCCGACGGCGCCGCGAAGGACAAGCTGCTGGATGTCAGGGCGCTGAACGCCTGGTATGGTGCGGCGCAGATCCTGTTCAACGTCGACCTCAATGTCCGCCGGGGCGAGGTGGTGGCGCTGATGGGCCGCAACGGCGCCGGCAAGTCGACTTCCCTGAAAGCCATCATCGGCCTGCTGCAGAAGCGGCGCGGCAATATCACGTTCATGGGCAAGGATATTTCCACCGCCCAGCCGCACGACATCGCGGCGCGCGGCCTCGGCTTCGTGCCGGAGGACAGGCGCATCTTCACCGACCTGAGCGTGATGGAAAACCTCGACGTCGGGCGGCAGCCGCCACGGCGCTGGCCGGATGGCGCGCCGGCGCCGGAATGGAATCCGGAGCGGCTGTTCAAGCTGTTCCCCAACCTCGGCGAAATGCCGAACCGGCCGGGCGGGCGCATGAGCGGCGGTGAACAGCAAATGCTCACCATGGCACGCACGCTAATGGGCAATCCCTACCTGGTGCTGCTGGACGAACCGTCGGAAGGCGTGGCGCCGGTGATTGTCGAACAGATGGTGCAGATGATCCTGGAGATGAAGGCCGAAGGCGTCAGCATCCTGCTGTCCGAGCAGAACATGCATTTTGCCGAATTGGTATCCGACCGTGCCTACGTCCTCGAAAAGGGGCAGATCCGGTTCGAAGGATCGATGGACGAACTGGCTGCCAACGAAGCGGTCCGGCAGGCTTACCTGAGCGTATGAAATACCACTCGCAATGAGCAATCCGCTTTTGTCGCTGACGGTCAACGGCGAGCAGCATAGTCTTGATGTGCCGGGCGATGCGCCGCTGCTGATGGTGCTGCGCAACGACCTGCAACTCAACGGGCCGAAATATGGCTGCGGCCTCGGCCAGTGCGGCGCCTGTTCGGTGCTGGTCGACGGCAAATGCGCGCGTGCCTGCGTGATCCCGGTACGCGGGGTGGCCGGGCGCCACGTCACCACGCTGGAAGGGCTCGGCAATGCAAGGTCGCCGCATATCGTGCAGCAGGCATTCATCGAGGAGCAGGCGGCGCAGTGCGGCTACTGCCTCAACGGCATGATCATGGCGACAGTTGCATTGCTGCATGTCAATCCAAATCCGACCGACACGGACATCAGGAATGCGCTGGCGCACAACCTGTGCCGCTGCGGAACCCATATCGAGATCCTGCAGGCCGTGCGCCGCGCGGCCCGCCAGCTTTCGGAATCGGCGGAGGCGCAGCGATGAACCGGCGCGCGGATACGCCGGCCAGCCGGCGCGATTTTCATGAAGCGGCCGGCGTCCTGCTGGTCACGCGCGAGCCGCCGCCACCGCCACCACCGGTGAAAGGCCAGCCCGCGGCGGTGCCCGGCAATCCCGCCGAAGGCGTCGAAATCCTGATCGCGGTATGGGACGACGGCAGCGTCACCGCGCTCAACGGCCACGTCGACCTCGGCACCGGCATCCGCACCGCGCTCGCGCAGATCGTCGCCGAGGAACTCGACGTTCCGATGGACCGTGTCAACATGGTTCTCGGAGACACGGCCCGTGCGCCCAACCAGGGCGCCACCATCGCCAGTGCGTCGATCCAGATCCACGCGGTGCCGCTGCGCATCGCCGCCGCGCAGGCGCGCGCATGGCTGATCGCGCGGGCTGCCGAACATCTTGGGGCAAATGCCGCCGAGCTTACCGTCGAGGCCGGCATCGTTGCGGTAACCGGCCATGCCGAGCGGGCCATCGGATACGCTGACCTGGTGCGGGAGCGGCACGTCGAACTCCTGCTCGACACCGGCACGCCGGTCAAGCGTCCGGAAGAGTACAAGGTAGTGGGGCAGAGCATGCCCCGCGTCGACATCCCCGGCAAGGCGACCGGCGAACTTACCTTCGTGCACGACCTGCGCGTCCCCGGCATGCTGCACGGCCGCGTGATCCGACCGCCGTATGCCGGCGCCGACCACGGCGACTTCATCGGCCGTACCCTCGAATCCGTCGATGAACAATCGATCGCGCATATTCCCGGTGTGGTGGCGGTCGTTGCCATCGGCGACTTCGTCGGTGTGGTGGCGAAACGGGAAGAGCATGCCGAACAGGCGATGCGCGATCTGGTGGTGACGTGGAAGGACTGGCCTGCCTTGCCGAACCTGGCCAACCTCGAAGTCGCGCTGCGCGACAACCCGTCCACCCGCCGGGTCGTGGCGGAGCAGGGCGATGTCGATGCGGCGCTTGCGAATGCGGCGATACGCATGGACCGCACCTACGTCTGGCCTTACCAACTGCATGCATCGATCGGCCCCTCATGCGCCGTCGCCGACTGGCATCCCGACAGGATGACGGTATGGGCCGGCACCCAGAATCCGCATGTGCTGCGCGCCGATCTCGCCAAGCTGATGGACCTGGCCGACGTCGCCATCGATGTCATCCGCATGGAAGCCGCCGGCTGCTACGGCCGCAACTGTGCGGACGATGTCGCCGCCGACGCCGCGCTGCTGTCGCGCGCGGTCGGCCATCCGGTTCGGGTGCAGCTCACCCGCGAGCAGGAACACCAGTGGGAACCGAAGGGCGCGGCCCAGTTGATGGAAGTGCGCGGCGGACTGAATGCCGACGGCAGCGTCGCGGCATACGATTTCCAGACATCGTATCCATCCAACGGCGCGCTCACGCTGGCCCTGCTGCTGACAGGTAAAGTGAGTCCGGGTGCGGTCGCCTACGAAATGGGCGACCGCACCTCGGTGCCGCCCTACGACTATGCCAACCTGCGGGTGGCGATCAATGACATGGCGCCCATCCTGCGCGCATCGTGGCTGCGCGGTGTGTCGGCACTGCCGAATTCCTTTGCGCATGAAAGCTACATCGACGAACTGGCCTCCGAAGCCGGCGTCGATCCGGTCGAATTCCGGCTGCGTTACCTGAAGGACGATCGCGCCGCCGAACTGGTGCGGGCCACCGTCGAGCGCGCCGGCTGGCTGCCGCATACCCGGCCGCAGCAGCAGGCTCCCGACGGCGATTTCCTGAAAGGGCAGGGCTTCGCCTATGCGCGTTATACGCACAGCCGTTTCCCCGGCTTCGGCGCCGCATGGTCGGCATGGGTGGCCGACGTGGAAGTCAACCGCAACACCGGCGAAGTGCATGTGCGCCGCGTCGTGGTGGGACAGGATGCGGGACTGATGATCAATCCTGCGGGCGTCAAGCAGCAGATCCACGGCAACGTCGTGCAGACCACCAGCCGCGCCCTGAAGGAGGAAGTGCAGGTCGACAGCCGCAAGAACACCGTCGCCAGCAAGGAGTGGGGCAGTTATCCGATCCTGAATTTCCGCGAGGTGCCGGTCATCGATGTGATGATGATGCAGCGGCCGGACCAGCCGCCGCAGGGTGCCGGCGAATCGTCCTCGGTGCCGGGAACGGCCGCCATCGCCAATGCAATCTTCGATGCCACCGGGGTACGCTTCCGCAAACCGCCGTTCACCGCTGAAGTGGTGAAGGCCGCATTGAATCCGCCGCCCGCCGAGCCGGCAAAGCCACCCCGCACACGGCGTCCGTGGTGGGCGGTTGCGGGTGCACTGGTCGCC
>NZ_DAIUCO010000341.1:0-4722 GCF_036846085.1 Noviherbaspirillum sp.
CACCGCCCGCGTCGCCGTCATCGGCGGCGGCCCGGCCGGCCTGATGGCCGCCGAAGTGCTGGCGGCCGGTGGCGCGCAGGTCGACCTGTACGATGCGATGCCATCGGTCGGCCGCAAGTTCCTGCTGGCGGGCAAGGGCGGCATGAATATCACCCATGCGGAACCGGCGGATGCGTTCCGCTCACGCTACGGCCCACGCCGAGCCATGCTCGAACCGCTGCTCGAGGGCTTCGATCCCGATGCGCTGCGCGCCTGGGTGCATGGACTGGGCATCGATACCTTCGTCGGCACATCGCAGCGGGTCTTTCCGGCCGACATGAAAGCGGCGCCGCTGCTGCGTGCATGGCTGCATCGCCTGCGCGAAGCCGGTGTGCGTTTTCATATGCGCCATCGCTGGATCGGCTGGCAGGACAACGCGCCGCAACCGGGCGCGCTGCGTTTCATCGCACCGACGGGCGAGGTCGACGTGCAGGCGGATGCCGTCATTCTCGCATTGGGCGGCGCGAGCTGGGCGCGGCTCGGGTCGGATGGCGCCTGGGTGCCGCTGCTCGCATCGAGGGGCGTGCCTGTTGCGTCGCTGCAGCCCGCAAACTGCGGTTTCGACACCGGCTGGAGTGAGCACTTCCGCAGCCGCTTCGCCGGCCATCCGGTCAAGTTGGTTGTTGCCATGTGTCCCGATCCGGCCGGCAATGGCATGCTGCAACGCCAGGGCGAATTCATGATCACCGACACCGGCGTGGAAGGCAGCCTCATCTACGCGCTGTCGTCTTTCCTGCGCGACACGCTGGCAGCGAGCGGCAGCGCGGTCCTCACGATCGATCTGGCACCCGGCAAAAGCCTGCAGCGGGTCACCGACGAGGTGGCGCATCCGCGCGGCTCAAGGTCGATGGCGAGTCACCTGCAAAGCCGTGTCGGCATTGCCGGTGTAAAGGCCGGACTGCTGCGCGAATGCGCCAGCGCCGACGACTATGCCGATCCGGTGCGGCTGGCATCGGCGATCAAGGCCTTGCCGCTGCGGCTGCTTGCCACCCGTCCGATCGACGAAGCCATCAGCAGCGCCGGCGGCGTACGTTTCGAGGCGCTGGACCGGCGGCTGATGATCCGGGACCTGCCCGGCCTGTTCTGCGCCGGCGAGATGCTCGACTGGGAAGCGCCGACCGGCGGCTACCTGCTCACCGCCTGTTTTGCCAGCGGCCGCGCGGCGGGCCTCGGCGCGCTGGACTGGCTCCGTGAGCATTCCGGCAACACGGCTTGACGATTCGCAAATCCGCGCGCTGCCTCCATTCCGGAATACCTGCTTTGGGAACATAGTGAAGTTAGCAGGCGAAAATGTCACCATGCGGACAATTGCTTCGCGCAATGACGGTTTTCCTGCAACCGACAACATGACAATCCCATATCGAGGAGCAGGCAATGGAGACAAGAAACCGATTTCCCGGCGCAACGTATTTCGGCATCGCCCTTCTGATCGCCGGACTGGCGGGCTGCGGCAGTGACGACGATGACGAACCGGTCGCCACCGCGCCGCCGCCGCCGACCCCACCGCTGACCTGCGCACAGATCAACGGCATGACGGTGCCGGCGGCATCGATCGGCCTGCCGACCACCGGCGCGGTCGTCACCTCGACCGAAGTGGTGGCGGCGTCCGGCACCGGCGCGACCGCCATCGGCGAACATTGCCGGGTCCTCGGCGATATCAACCCGGTCGATCCGGCGGCGCCGAAGATCAAGTTCCAGCTCAACCTGCCGACCAACTGGAACAACAAGGCCATGATGTTCGGCGGCGGAGGCTACAACGGCAACATCCCGAGTCCCGCCCAGAACGTGCCGGCCGGCCCGACCACCCAGCCGACGCCGCAGGGACGCGGGTATGCCACCTTCTCCAGCGATTCCGGGCACCAGGCCGGCGCCGGCACCTTCGGCACGCGGGAAGGCTCCTTCGGCGCCAACAACGAAGCACTGAACAACTTCTCCTCCGATGCCCTGAAGAAAACCCGCGACACGGCAATCTACCTGCTGCGCCAGCGCTACAACGTCGCCAACCCGACGCGAACCTATTTCGCAGGCGGTTCCACCGGCGGGCGCGAGGCGCTTGCGGTGGTGCAGAAATGGCCGCAGGACTTCGACGGCGCAATCGTGCTTTATCCGGCATGGAATGCGGCGACGCTGGACCTGGCCCTCGGCCGCGTGATGCGCACGATGGCCCTCCCCAACGGCTACCCGAACCGGGAGAAGCGGCTCGCGTTGTACACCGCCTCGCTGCAGGCCTGCGACACCCTCGACGGCGCTGCTGACAACATCGTCAGCAATGTCGACGCCTGCAATGCCACCTTCGATCCGGCCACCGCCACGCTGAACGGCGCGCCGCTGCGTTGTCCCGATGGCGGGGAGGGCGGCAACAACTGCCTGTCGGATCCGCAGATCGCTTCGTTGCGGGTATTCAACCAGCCGATTACCTTCAGCTATCCGCTCGCCAGCGGCGAAAACCAGTATCCGGGCTTCAACGTCTGGGGCGCCGACCTCGGCATGCCCAACCCCAGCCCGCTGCAGCCCACCGTCAACACGCTGGCGCTCGGGGATGTCCAGCCCGCATTGCCGGCCACGCTGTCCATGCCTTATGCGGCCCTGTTCTGGGACCAGTGGGTGAAGTACTTCGTCACCCGCGACCCGAACTTCAATTCGCTGGCGCTCGACCCGCAAAATCCCGGTCCGTGGGCGGCACGCATCAGCGAACTGACCGCGATCCAGGACATCAACCGCACCGACCTGTCGGCCTTCGAAGCGAAAGGCGGCAAGGTGCTGATGGCGCACGGGCTGCACGACGTGCTGGTCAGTTCCCGTTCCACCGCCCAGTACTTCGAACGGGTACGCACCACCATGGGCACGGCGCGGGTCAACAACTTCATGCGCTACTACCAGATCCCGGCATACGGCCATGCGGTCAGCACCACCTTCAATGCGTCCTGGGATTCGCTGACGGCGCTGGAAAACTGGGTTGAACGGGGTACCGCGCCGGCCAGCCAGGTGGTGACCGACACCGCCGGCGTGCCGGGCCGCACCCGGCCGCTGTGCGAGTACCCGGCCTGGCCGCGCTACAGCGGCACCGGCGATATCAACGCGGCGGCCAGCTACAGCTGCGTGACGCAATAAACCGCCCTTGCGGAGGAATGACGCGGATCCGTCCGCGTCCTTCCACGGTCCGTCTCCGCTTTCCCTATAATTGACCGCATCAACAATAGACGGGCCGGCGCATCCAGCCGGCCCGTCTTACATTCCCGTCATTTCCTTATCTCAGGAGTTCCGCATGAGCCGTAACGTGTATGTATCCGGCGTAGGCATGATCCCGTTTGCCAAACCCGGCGCCAGCGCGCCCTACCACCAGATGGGCGCCGCCGCCGGCCGGCTGGCGCTGGAAGATGCCGGCCTCGCCTATGACGACGTGCAGCAGGTCTACGCCGGCTATGTGTACGGCGACTCGACCAGCGGGCAGAAGGCGGTGTATCAGCTCGGCATGACCGGCATCCCCGTCATCAACGTCAACAACAATTGCTCCACCGGATCGACCGCATTGTTCCTCGCGCGGCAAGCGGTGGCGAGCGGGATGGCGGACTGCGTGCTGGTGCTCGGCTTCGAGCAGATGAGCCCGGGTGCGCTGGGTGCGGTCTTCCCGGATCGGCCGACGCCGTTCGATGACTTCGACGCCGTCACCGACAAGCTGGTCGGCATGCCCGAGATCCCGCTGGCATTGCGCTATTTCGGCGGCGCGGGGCTCAGCCACATGACCAAGTACGGCACCCGCCTCGAGACCTTCGCCAAGATCCGCGCCAAGGCCAGCCGGCATGCCGCCAACAATCCGCTCGCGCTGTTCCGCAAGGAAGTCACTGCGGAAGAGGTCATGAATGCGCCGATGATCTGGCCAGGCGTGATGACGCGCCTGATGGCCTGCCCGCCGACCTGCGGCGCAGCCGCGGCCCTGCTGGTATCGGAACGATTCGCGAAGGAGAAGGGTCTCGACACCGGCGTCTATATCGCCGCACAGGCCATGACCACCGACCGCCCGAGCACCTTCGAGTCGGACGACATGATGCGCCTGGTCGGCTACGACATGGCGGCGGAAGCAGCGGCCAAGGTGTACGCGGAAGCCGGCATCGGCCCCGACGACATCGACGTGGTGGAGCTGCACGACTGCTTCGCGCACAACGAGCTGATTACCTATGAAGCATTGGGCCTGTGCCCGGCGGGCGGGGCGGAAAAGTTTGTCAATGACGGCGACAACACCTATGGCGGCAAGGTCGTCACCAATCCGTCCGGCGGCCTGCTGTCAAAGGGGCATCCGCTCGGCGCGACAGGCCTGGCGCAGTGCTATGAACTGACGCAGCAGCTGCGCGGGAAGGCGGAGGCTCGGCAGGTGGATGGCGCGCGGGTTGGGTTGCAGCACAATCTCGGGCTGGGTGGGGCGTGTGTGGTGACGATGTATCGGGCGGGGTGATGGAGAGCGGTTTTGTTATAGAAGGCATTCGAGATCGATAGTTTGAACATGCTTTCGTAAGGTTCCTAGCCCTTTCAGGCGCACATTTGCTTGCAAGCCGGTACGTGCCCTACAAGGGGGGAATCCACAACAACAGGGTATCTGCGGTTAATGCATCATCCCTGTCATTCCCGCGAAGGCGCACTGGTGTCCGGAATAATTTTATTGACAAGGCTGGAGAGGGTTGCAGGTAT
>NZ_DAIUCO010000342.1:0-4676 GCF_036846085.1 Noviherbaspirillum sp.
GTCGCCACCGAGGTGCGCAACCTCGCGCAACGCAGCGCGGCGGCGGCAAAGGAAATCAAGGCATTGATCGGTGAATCGGTGGAGAAAGTCGATGCCGGCAGCGCTCTGGTGGAACGCGCCGGCAGCACGATGGATGAAATCGTCGAGAGCGTGCGCCGGGTGGCGGACATCATGGAGGAGATCACCGCGGCGAGCCAGGAACAAAGCAGCGGCATCCAGCAGGTGAACCAGGCGATCGGACTGATGGACCAGGTGACCCAGCAGAATGCCGCCCTTGTGGAACAGGCCGCCGCAGCCGCGGAGGCGATGCGCGATCAGGCCGGCGGCCTGGCGCAGGCGGTCAATACATTTAAGATCGACCGCGATGCCGGGCGGACCGGAACTACTTCGGCATTACCTCGATCGTGATTTCCTTGCTGGCGATGTAATACGGCACATGGTTATGATCCGCAAATAGCAGGCGCAGCGTATGCTTGCCCGGGGGCAGATCGAGAACGGCTTCGGTTTCCCCCTTGCCGAAGTGCTTGTAACGCTGGTTCAGGTATTCCTCCGGCTTATCGAAGGGAATCGGCTTCTTGATGTCGGCCGGCATTGGCATGTCGATCAGGATATGGTGGTGGCCGGTGCCTTCGATCTTGCCCGCCGCAACCGGCGCAACGCCCATGCCGGTCACGGAAAACGCCACCCGGAACGGCGAGCGGACCTTGTCGCCATCCTTGATGTTCACGAAGTAGGCCACTTTCTCCGCGACCGGGAAAGGCCGGGTGCGCTCCATCGCGCTGATGCCGCTGATGACGGATTCGGTATTGACGGTGGTTTCCAGCGACTTCGACGGTACGGCTGCCTTGGCAGGCGGCGCGGGTGGCGCCTTCACCGGTTCCGCGGCCGTAGCGGCCATGGATACCGCAATCCCGGCGAACAGCGCCGCCGTGTATGACAGAACAGACTGGACAGGCATTTTTCTCTCTTCCTTCTTTTTCAGAATCGGTGATCAGTGTTGCTGCGAGGATACCTGTTTTGGCGCAAGCGTTGTTGCCTCGCCGCTGCATGACAAACACGGGCCGCAGGGCAGCTGGCCGGAACCGCCTGGCTAAGCGACCGGCACCGATCGCACCGACTGCATTTCGGACAAGGTCTCCAGCAGGGCCCGCGCGCGAAACGGTTTGAGTATTACCCGCAACACCTGCCGCTGGTGCAATTCCCGCAGCAGCAATGCATCGCAATAGCCAAGCAGGACGGCAATCGGGATGTCGGCGGCGCTGGCCGTACCGCCATCACGGATGCGGTCAATCATCGTCAGGTCAACCTGGTCATAGCGCCGGTCGCCGAAATCCAGCGCGATCAACACGCCGTGGAAGGGACGTTCCCGCAACATGCGCGCGGCCACACCCTGGCTGGCGGCTTCATGAATGTCGGTCATACCGAGGTTGCGGGCGGTCAGCATGACGGTGCGCCGCAACAAGGCATCTTGCTCCAGCAACAGCATCGGCTTGCGCCGGACAACGCCTCCCTGCGCGGCAGGAAGCTGCAATCCGCTATCGGTCATGGCTGTCGTTCCTGATGCATGCCGGCCGGCTCGGTCAGTTCCTTGATGACCAGCTCGGTCAGGGTCGTCAATATGGCATGGTCGATATGGTCGAACCTGCGCGTGCGGCGGTCGAGCAGGCAAAGCGTACCGACCGCATGACCGGACGGCAGGATGAGCGGCATGCCGGCATAAAAGCGGATGAAGGGCTCGCCGGTGACAAGCGGGTTATCGATGAAGCGTTCATCGACGCGCGCATCCGGCACGATCAGCAACCCGGATTGCAGGATCGCGTGGCCGCAGAAGGACGTGCTGCGGGGCATTTCGCAGGCGGTCAGGCCGAACCGCGACTTGAACCATTGCCGGTCGCGGTCGACGAGCGAAATGAGTGCAATCGGCACTTCGAATTCATGGGCGGCAAATTCGACGATGCGGTCGAAGCGCTGGTCAGGCGGCGTATCGAGGATCAGCAGCGCATGCAGCGCGGCCAGCCGCTCGTCGTCGTTGTCGGGAATGGGGGCGGAAAGCATGGAACTCCTGGCGACCGGCGAATCCGGCACATCCACGTTCAACGGCAGATTTCCGCCCGACTTGAGGGGCAGCAGCGCCCCGGTCTTCAGGGTTTCAGCACCACCTTGATGCACTCATCCTGCTTGTTCTTGAAAATGTCGTAGCCGTAAGGGGCCTCGTCCAGCGGCAGCGTGTGCGTGATAATGCAGGTCGTGTCGAAGTCGCCGTTGCGGATGCGCTCCAGCAGCGGATGCAGGTAGCGCTGCACATGCGTCTGCCCGGTCTTGATGGTCAGCGACCGGTTCATCACCGAACCGATCGGAAACTTGTCGATGAAACCGCCATACACGCCGGGGATCGATACATGGCCGCCGTTGCGGCAGGCCATCAGCGCCTCGCGCAGCACGATCGGGCGGTCGGATTCCAGGCGCACCGCCTGTTTCATGCGGTCGTAGGCCGCCACCGGGCCGAGGCCATGCGCTTCCATGCCGACGGCATCGATGCAGGCATCCGGACCGCGGCCGCCGGTCATCTGTTTCAGCGCTTCCAGCACGCTGACTTCTTCGTAATCGAGCGTTTCGGCCTTGAGCTGGCGCGCCAGCCGCAGGCGCTCCGGGAACCGGTCGATGGCAATCACCCGTTCGGCGCCCAGCAGGAAAGCGCTCTGGATGGCGAACAAGCCCACCGGCCCGCAGCCCCAGATCGCCACGACGTCACCCTGCCTGATGTTGCAGTTTTCCGCCGCCATCCAGCCGGTCGGCAGGATATCGGACAGAAACAGCACCTGCTCGTCGGTCATGCCATCGGGGACCTTGATCGGGCCGACATCGGCATAGGGCACCCGCGCATACTCGGCCTGGCCGCCGGCATAGCCGCCGGTGAGGTGCGAGTAGCCGAAAATGCCGGCCGGCGAATGTCCCCACATTTTCTCCGCCATCCAGGCGTTCGGGTTCGAGTTCTCGCATACCGAGTACAGCTTCTCGGAACAGAAATAGCAGTTGCCGCAAGCGATCGGAAAAGGCACGACCACGCGGTCGCCGATCTTCAGATTCTTGACCTCGCCGCCGAGGGCGACGATTTCGCCCATGAACTCATGTCCGAGAATGTCGCCTTTTTCCATCGTCGGCACGAAACCGTCCAGGAGGTGCAGGTCCGAGCCGCAGATCGCGGTCGACGTGATCTTCACGATGGCATCACGCGGATTGATGATTTCGGGGTCGGGGACGTTCTGAATACGCACGTCGTTCTTGCCCATCCAGCAATTCGCTTTCATCCCGGCTCTCCTTTTCTGAATACCAGGCGGCTCATCATGCTGCGCGGACCGGACGGCTGGCCGATATTGGTCGGGATCTCGCCGGTTTCGATGAGCCACTTGAAACGGCGCAGGTCGTCATCGATCTGCTGTGCCGGCTCCTCGCCCAGCACCTTCGCAACCAGCGCGCCCATTCTTCCGGCGGGCGGGCTGTATTGCAGGTCCACATGGACGACGGTGCCGCGGCCGCCGGGCGCGCGCTCAAAGCTGACGGTGCCGGCGTTGTCGACATCGGCATCCGCAACCGAACGCCAGGCCAGCAATTGCCCCGGCTGGTCGATCGTCACTTCGGCGTCCCATTCGACGCTGGCGCCGAGCGGCGCCTTGGCTTTCCAGTGCGAACGATTCCCCTCCAGCACCCGCACCTCCTCCAGGTGTTTCATGAAGCGCGGGAAATTGTCGAATTCACGCCAGAAGCGATAACACTCGTCGGCCGACTTGTTGACGGTGATCGACTTCTGCACATGCACGGTGTTGCGGGTGTTCTGCAACGCGCTCGTCGGTGCGCTATAGATTTGCGTCTGCTGCACGCTCGACAGGATATCCAGTACCGCGACGCCCGCCACCGCGGCGCACGCGAGTGCAACCTTGCTGCGATCGTCGGCGCCGGAGCGGCGTACCGCCATGCCCAGCAGGGTCAGGTCCATCGCATCGCCGGCCACCCGGCTCCAGAGCCAGTTGGTCGGTTGCCGCTGGGTCAGGATACCGACGCCGCTGGCAATCTCGCGCAGCCCGAGGGCACGGAATAGCATCGGCCGGTCAGTTACGCCGATGGCGCGCGACATCGTCCGCGGCGCAAGCAACTGCACCGTGCCGAGCCCGATACTCAACCAGCCGAGGGCCTTCGCCAGCTGCTGGCTGCGGTCTGCGCCGACCGTCCTGTATTGCTGCGTCGTGCCGTAGTGCAGGATAGGTCGGGAATCGTTGAACTGGGAAAGTGGGTGAAGATGCCGCGATACCTCCGGCATCCCCGTGCCTGATTGTTGACTTTGCATGGTTTTCCTCCGTTACGCTAGCCGTGCCCTGTTGCATGCGTTCGGGCTAACGAATGCTTACGCTGATCTGACCGGCCCAACGCTGCAGGCGGTCAATAAAAAAAGTTAGTCAAAATATATGGGACGGTAGTTCCCCGCTATTTCCCGGCTATTTGGGGAAGGCAAGGAACAGGAAAGGCGCCGCGTGTCGGCGCGGCGCGGAGGGAGGATGGCGGCTAGAGCGCTTTCGGCCTGACTGTGCCAGACGAGGCCGAGATGATTTGCCTGCGGAACAAGGGTGGAGCGGGGCACTCGGGCAGCATGCTGCCCGCCCGCGACACGGCATCCGCGTGCA
>NZ_DAIUCO010000343.1:0-4628 GCF_036846085.1 Noviherbaspirillum sp.
AAAGCGTCCTTCCCGTCCCGTGCGCTGCGTGGCGTTCCAGCCGTCAACCACGAGCATGCGTTCGGCAGGCGGGAGCACGTCAAGACCTGCCACGGGCGACTGCGGTGCCTCTTCCAACGCGTCGATGAGCTTTTCCAGCGCCGCATGCATGTAGGCGCAAATCCGCTCCGGCTGAATCGGCAATTCGACCTGGGCTGTCAGGTAGAAGGCATTGCCAAGATCGTCTACCGAGAAAGTCAGCGGATAGTTTGTGCGCTCCTGGCCGCCGAGCGCTTTTATGCCTTCCCAGCCGTCCGGCGTGTCTCCGCTCGCGGCGACAGGGACGCTGTGGCGATAGTTGAAGAAGGCGCTGAACAGCGGCGTGCTGGATGGAACGGCGCTGCAACGCTGCGCCAGGGCCAACGATGCATGCTCGTGGCGCAGCAGCTGGGTTAGCAGCGCGTGTGTGTGACGCACACCGTCCTGAACGCTGCGCTCGCGCATGTCGATGCGCACCGGCAGCGTATTCATGAACAGCCCGAGCGCACGGTCGGCGCCCTCGCCGCCTTGCATGCGGCCGAACAGCACGGTGCCGAATACCACGTCGTCGCGACCGGTCAGCTGCGCCAATACACGCGCCCAGGCGAGATGGCAGAGCGTCGCCGCGCTGACACCCATGGCCTGCGCGCGCTTGCGGATACGTGCGGCGAGCCCGGTCTCGACGTCGAGACCGGCTTCGACGATGTCGGTGCCGTCGCCACGCACGTCGGTCAGGCCAAATGGTGCGGTTGGCTGGTCCACGTCGGCCAGCATGCGGCTGAAGAAAGCTTCGTGCTCTTCCGGGGAGACCGCCTGTCTGGCCTGGACCACAAAATTCCGGAACGGCAGCGGCGCAGGCAAGTGCGCGGCCTGCCCCTGCAGGCAGGTCCTGACTTCATTGACCACCACGTCCTGCGTTGTATGATCTCCGGCCAGGTGGTGGTTCAGCAGCAAGGCGAGCCAGCGGCTGTTGGCTGCGTCGTACATGGCGAACAGCCGGATCATCGGTGCCCGCCGCACGTCCAACCGGTAGCGACGCGGGTCGAAGCGAGCTTCGAGTTGCGCAGCCGGGTCGCCTTGAGCCGGGTCGAACGTAACCTCCTCGATCTCGATCCGTGCTGTGCGCCAAACCACCTGCACCGGCTCCGGCAAGCCTTCCCAGAGCACGGCGGTGCGCAGAATGTCGTGCCGGTCGACGACGGTTTGTAGCGCTTTCACGAAGCGTCCGAGACGATCGCGGCTATCGAAGCTGTACAGCCCGTGCAATAGGTACGGATCGCCTTCCTCTTCCATCATGTGGTGGAACAGAATGCCTTCCTGCAGTGGAGCCAGCGGATAAATGTCCTGGATGTTGGTGGCACCGCCCGGCACATGGCGGACGATGTCGCCGATGTTCGCTTCCGACAGGTGCACCAGCGGAAGCATCTCCGGCGTGATGACTTCGCAACCGGGATGGATGCGATTCGGGGGTACGGCAACGATGGCATGGGCGTCCCCGACGGCATCCGCCAGCTCGGCCAGCGTCGGCGTGTCGAACAGAACCCGCACGTCCGTGTGCAGGCCGGCGCGGCGCATGCGTTCGATCAGACTAATGGCCAGCAGCGAATGGCCGCCCAGCTCGAAGAAATGGTCCCGCCTGCCCACGCGTTCCAAGCCGAGAACCTCGGCCCAGATTTGCGCGATGCGGATTTCCACCTCGCCTTGGGGCGCCTGGTAGTCGGATTCGAGGCCATGTTGCGGTGCACCCACCGATACCTGTTGCGTCAGTGCCGTGCGATCCAGCTTTCCGTTCGGCGTCAGTGGCAGTGCGTCCAGCGCAACGAACTGCGTCGGCACCATGTATTCAGGCAGAAAATCCGCCAGGAAGCGGCGCAAGGATTGTGGATCTGCCGGTTCGTTGCGCGGCGTGTAGCAGGCAACCAGGCGCCGGCCGGAGACCGGGTCGTCGACGGCAACGGCCGCCGCACTGCGCACCTCCGGGTGACGTTCGAGCGTGGCCTCGACCTCGCCGAGCTCAATGCGGAAGCCGCGAATCTTGACCTGGGCGTCGCGGCGGCCGAGGAATTCCACTGTGCCATCGTGCAAATATCGGCCCAGGTCTCCGGTACGGTACATGCGCGCACTGAAGCCGGCGTAAAACGGATCGGCGACAAAGCTCCTGTCCGTAAGTTCGGCATTCGCCAGGTAGCCCCGCGCAACTCCGGCTCCACCGATGCATATCTCGCCGACAACGCCGACCGGTACCGGTCTTAGACCGGCATCTACGATATAGATCCGCGTATTGGCGAGCGGGCGGCCGATCAACTGGCGCCCGTCGTCGTAAATGCCCGGCTCGTGGACCGTGGCATTCACCGTCGCCTCGGTAGGGCCATAGGCGTTGAACAGGCGCGGACGGTGGCCAGTGCGTGCCAGCCATCGCCGGATCGCTTCCGGATGCACGGCGTCGCCACCCAGCATCACGCACCGAAGCGAGGGCGGAAGCTCCTTGTCCTCGCGCTGCAGGAATTGTTCCCAGACCATAGGCGGCAGGTTCGCCACGCTCACCGCGTAGGCATTACACAGGCCATGAAATTCGGCGGCTCCGGCAAGCCAAGCATCGGTACGCAGGACCAGTGCCGCACCCGAAGCCAGCGCACCGAAGATCTCTTCGACTGACATGTCGAAGCTAGGCGCGGCAAATTGCAGCACGCGATCCTGCGCGACCAGTCCGTAGCGCCGCTGCAGCGCCGTGACCTGATTCACCACGCTGCGATGCTCGACCATCACGCCTTTCGGGCGGCCGGTTGAGCCGGACGTGTACATCACGTAGGCCAGGTGACGCGGCGCGACGCCCGAGATGACGCAAGGAAGATCACCGTTATCCTCCGCCTGCCATTTTACGGAATCCCTATCGAGATTGATGACCGGCGTGCCGGCCGTACCCACAGCCTCGGCAATGCGCGCATTGGATTGCTCAGCGCATATGATTGCAACCGGCCGGGCATGGCTGAGGATGTATGCGAGGCGCTCTACCGGATAATCCGGGTCGAGCGGGAGATACGCGCCGCCCGCTTTCAGGATCGCCAGCATCGCCATGACCATGTCCGGCCCGCGCCCGACGCACAGCGCAACCGTCGCATCCGGCGCGACGCAATGGGACCGCAGGTGATGGACAAAACGGTTCGCCTGCGCGTTCAATTCGCCATAGGTCAGACGGAAGTTTTCGAAGCAGACAGCCAGAGCATCCGGCTTATACGCAGCCTGCGCTTCAAACAACTGATGCAGGCAGGACGACTCCGGGAACTCGCTTTCGGTCGCGTTCCAGTCGACCAGCAGACGCTTGCGTTCTGCCTCCGGCAGGATGTCGAGCGATGCAATTGGAACAGATGGAGCGCTATCGAGCGCGTTCGCCAGTTGCGCGAGCGCGGTGTGCATGAGGTCGCATACATGGGCAGGATCGGCCGGCATCCGCACCTGCGCAGTCAGTTTGAGCCCAGCACCGAGGTCGTCGATATCAAGGCTGACCGGATAGTTGCTCAGCTCTTCGCCACCAAGGGATTGCATACCTTCCCACGGCTGCTCATGTTCTTTGTCGTCGGCAATGGCTGGTTCTGTCGAATAGCGGTAATTGAGGATGGCGGTGAACAAGGGTGCAGGTGCGGCAACCGCGCTGCAGCGTTGCGCCAGCGACAATGAGGCGTGCTCGTGACGCAGCAACTGCGTCAGTTGTGCGTGCGTCTGTTGGACGCTGCCCGCCACCGTCTGGTTGTCGAGGCGGACGCGCACCGGCAAGGTATTGATGAACATGCCGAGTACGCGGTCGGCGCTGCCGCCCGCCTGCATGCGGCCGAACAAGACCGTGCCGAACACCACGTCATCACGGTTCGACAGACGTGCCAGTACCTGTGCCCAGGCTACATGGCACAGGCTCGCCACACTCACGTTCAAGGCGCGCGCCTTGGCGCGCACTTGCCGAGCAATCTCTGCATCGACCTGGCGTTGCGCTTCACGCATTGCTTCTCCATTGCCGCGCGCGTCGCTCATGCCATATGGCAGGGTCGGTTCATTGACGTCCGCAAGCAAGGCGCGAAAATAGGCCTCGTGCTCGGCCCGGCCGACCCCGAGGCGTGCCTCGGCCACGAAATTGCGGAAGGGCTGGGGCGAGGACAAGGTGTCGCCCTGCGAAAGCAGGAGTGCGCGCACTTCGACCAGCAAGGCATCCAGCGTCGTGTGATCGATCGACAAATGATGCAGAAGATGCAGCATCAGCCATCGCCCATTAGCTGCATCCTCGGCAATGGCGATGCGCATCAGCGGTGCCTGGCGCACATCGACGCGATAATGGCGCGGGTCATAGCGCCGGCGCAGCTGGTCGGCGATGGGACTCTGCCCGCCATCAAGCACCGGTTGGTCCACCTGCAGCGGCGCGCTGCGCCACACCACCTGCACCGGTTCGGCCAAACCTTCCCAGTGGATGGCGGTGCGCAGGATGTCGTGCCGGTCGATCACCGCCTGCAGCGCCTGCAGGAAGCGGTCGAGCCGTTCGCGGCTGTCGAAGCTGAACAGGGTCGGCGATAGGTAGACGTCGCCTTCGCTTTCCATCAGGTGATGAAACAGGATGCCTTCCTGCA
>NZ_DAIUCO010000344.1:0-4566 GCF_036846085.1 Noviherbaspirillum sp.
GGTCGAGCTATTGCATGCGGCAAATCGACCTCACTACCCCCATCCCAACCTTCCCCCTGAAAGGGGGAAGGAGTGCCCAGCTGATTGCATTTGGTTCAGCTATGCAGCTAAAACTTACATCTTCTGCTTCGCGTCATTCCCTTCGATATACGGGCTCCACGGCTGTGCGCGGACCGGCGACTTGGTCTTCCACACCACGCTGAACTGGCCGTCGGCCTTGATCTCGCCGATCATGACCGGCTTGTGCAAGTGGTGGTTGGTCTTGTCCATGGTCAGTTCAAAACCGGATGGTGACTTGAATGTCTGTCCGCCCATTGCCGCGATGACCTTGTCGGTATCGGTCGACTTGGCCTTCTCGACGGCTTGCTTCCACATGTGGATGCCGACGTAAGTTGCTTCCATCGGGTCATTGGTGACGACCGTGTTTGCGTTCGGAAGCTTCTTGGCGACGGCGTAGGCTTTCCACTTTTTGATGAAGTCCTCGTTGACCGGGTTCTTCACCGACTGGAAGTAGTTCCATGCAGCCAGGTGGCCGACGAGCGGCTTGGTGTCGACGCCGCGCAATTCTTCCTCGCCGACCGAGAATGCCACGACAGGGACATCGGTCGCCTTCAGGCCGGCGTTGCCGAGTTCCTTGTAGAAGGGTACGTTCGAGTCGCCGTTGATGGTGGAGATCACTGCTGTCTTGCCGCCTGCGGAGAACTTCTTGATGTTGGCGACGATGGTTTGGTAATCGGAGTGGCCGAACGGCGTGTAGACCTCGTCGATGTCGGAGTCCTTCACGCCCTTCGACTTGAGGAATGCACGCAGGATCTTGTTGGTGGTACGTGGATAGACATAGTCGGTGCCGAGCAGGACGAAGCGCTTCGCGCCGCCGCCTTCCTTCGACATCAGGTATTCGGTTGCCGGAATGGCCTGCTGATTCGGTGCGGCGCCGGTATAGAACACGTTCTTTTCCAGCTCTTCGCCTTCATACTGCACCGGATAGAACAGCAGGCTGTTGAGCTCCTTGAAGACCGGCAGCACCGACTTGCGCGACACCGATGTCCAGCAGCCGAAGACGACCGCCACCTTGTCCTGCGAAATCAGCTGGCGGGCCTTTTCCGCGAACAGCGGCCAGTTCGACGCGGGATCGACGATCACCGGCTCCAGCTTCTTGCCCATGACGCCGCCCTTGGCGTTGATTTCTTCAATCGTCATCAATGCCACGTCTTTCAACGAAGTCTCTGAGATCGCCATCGTGCCCGACAGCGAGTGGAGAATGCCGACCTTGATGGTATCGGCGGCCAGGGCTTGCGGCATCCATGCGGAAGCGGCAAGAGTCAAAGCGCCGGCAGCGGTCGCTTTCAGGAGGGTGCGACGGGTCATGTAAGGCTCCTACAGTTATATGTATGGTCAAGTGAGAATGCGATCAGTCTCGCCCATATCATTTAGCAGTTTGCGTGCCATCAAGCATGGCTCGTTTAGGCCGGTATCAGATGCGTGCGTCGGGCAATTTGAGTGCGTTTTATGTGCGAAGGTGAATTGCGTTGCGCTGAATTCGCGCATGCGCTCACCGTCGTGGTGCAATCACGGCGAACTATTGGTCCGTCGTGGTACGCGGTATCCGAATGCACAAAAGCCGATCGCCGCAATGGTGCGGCGATCGGGGTGAGGTGAGGCTTTGTTGAGGAAGGGTCAGGCTTGCGCCGGGAACGTCACGACGTGATCGGCGCCAAGCCGGATGCCGATCTTCTCGCCGATCGCATGGTCGTGATGGGAGGGAACAAGGGCCAGCAACTGCTGGCCGCCTTCCAGTTTCAGCGTATAAAGAAACTCCGCTCCCCGGAAGGCCTTGCGGACGACTTCCGCCTGCATCGGACTGGCGTCGTCGTGGATGACATCGTCGGCCCGCAGCAGCACATCGACCTGAGGCTGGTATTTTTCCGTGGTACAGGCATCGATGCCTTGCCAGAGCGGCAGGCTGCCCAGTTCGATGTTGACCTGCTGGTTCGGCAGGTCGATGGTGCCCGGCATGAACACGCCCTGGCCGATGAAGTCGGCGACAAAGCGGTCACCCGGGCGGTGATAGAGGTTGTAGGCGGTGTCCCATTGCACGATGACGCCGTCGCGCATGACGCCGATATGATCGGCGATTGCAAATGCCTCATGCTGGTCGTGCGTGACCAGGATCGCGGTGGTGCCGAGTTCTCGCAGGATGTCGCGCACCTCCATCGCGAGGCGCTCCCGCAATTCGACGTCGAGGTTGGAGAACGGTTCGTCCAGCAGGAGCAGGTCCGGCTGTGGTGCGAGCGCGCGGGCAAGCGCTACCCGTTGCTGCTGCCCGCCCGACAGTTCGTGCGGGAACTGCCGCGCATGTTCGCTCAATCCCACCAGGGACAGCAGTTTGTCGACTCTTGCCTTGCGTTCGTTGGATGTCAGCTTGCGCAGCCCGAAGCCGATGTTGTCCCAGACCGAAAGATGCGGGAAAAGGGCGTAATCCTGGAAGACCACGCCGACCTGCCGGGTTTCCGGCGGCGCGGTCCGGCCGGGCCGGCTCAGTTCACGTCCGCCGAGGACGATCCGGCCGTCGATCAGGGATTCGAATCCGGCAATCGCGCGCAACACCGTTGTCTTGCCGCATCCCGACGGCCCGAGCAGGCAGCCGATCTCGCCGCGCCCAAGGGTGAACGACAGGCCGTGCACGATTTCGCGCATGTTCCGGCCTTGCAGATAGCCGACGCGAATGGCATCAACGATGAAATGCGTAGAGAAAGAGGGTGGTACTTTCATGGATGCGGATAATTGCACAACTGGAATATACGTAATTGATTATAATTCTCATTTAAAATGTCGTGCTGAAAATCTGGATTTCAATGCGCAACTCCAAGCCGGTTCGATCCGGACTCCATCAATCAGGCGGTTTGCATCCCTTGCTGCTGAGTTCGTTGGCAGTCGCTTTTCTCGTCAGCGTGCCCATTCTCGGCGTGTTGTCCAACCTCTTTTCCGCCTCTACTCTCGGCCAGGCCGGCGTTGCCGGCAGCACGTTTTCCCACCTGTGGGCAACGGTATTGCCTGAATACATCGGCAACAGTCTGGCGATCGCGGTCATCGTGACGGTATTGGCGGCGATCGGCGGCGTCGGCTGCGCCTGGCTCGTGGCTGTATTCCATTTTCCGGGCAAGAAGTTTTTCGAATGGGCGCTGGTGCTGCCCCTGGCAATGCCGGCCTATGTGGTCGCTTATGCCTACACCGATTTCCTGCAGTTTTCCGGACCGGTGCAGACTGCCCTGCGTGAAGCGTTCGGCTGGCAGGCGCGCGACTACTGGTTTCCGCAGATCCGCTCCATCGGCGGTGCAGGGGTATTGTTCGCGATGGTGCTGTATCCCTATGTCTATCTGCTGGCCCGCAATGCGTTTCTGGAACGCAGCCCGCGCATGTGGGATGCCGCGCGCACGCTCGGCATGGGGCCCTGGGAAACCTTTTTCCGGATCAGCCTGCCGCTCGCCCGGCCTGCGGCCGCGGCTGGCATTGCGCTGGCATTGATGGAAACGCTTGCCGACTACGGGGCAGTAGCCTATTTCGGCGTACCCACGCTGACGACAGGAATCTTCAAAAGCTGGTATGCCTTTTCCGATCGTGTCGCCGCCGCGCAGATCGCCGCGGTGCTGATGCTTGCCGTCGTGGCGCTAATGCTGGTGGAGCACAAAAGCCGCGGACGGGCCCGGTATTACGCAGTCGGGGCGCGCACCAAGCTGCAGCCGCTGATTCCGTTGGTTGGCGGGAAGGCGTGGGGCGCGAGCGCATTCTGCGCCGTGCCGGTCATCGTCGGCTTCCTCCTGCCTTTATGGATCCTGTTGCGCCTGATGTGGAAGGAAGAGACATTGCAAGTCAGCCTGCGCTATCTCGACTGGCTGCAGAACAGCATATTGCTTGGCGCGATGACTGCAGTGATCGCGATCGTGATCTGTATCCTACTGGCCTATGCCGCGCGCGTCACGCGCAGCCGCCTGCAGGCTGGCTGCAACCGCATCGTCAGCATGGGATATGCGGTGCCCGGTGCGGTCATCGCGGTCGGCATCCTGATCCCGCTCTCCCGCATCGACGCCTGGGCAGCGGACCAGGGCTGGCGACTGGCCTTGACCGGCAGCGTACTGGCGCTGGTGTATGCCTACCTGGTCCGATTCCTGGCGGTGTCCTACCAGAGCGTACAGTCGGGCCTGGACAAGATCACGCCCAGCATGGATGCCAGCGCGCGGGTGCTCGGCCATGGGCTCGGGTCGATGCTGCTGCGCGTTCATACACCGCTTCTGTGGCGCAGCGTCCTGACCGCCGGGTTGCTGGTTTTCGTCGATGTCGTGAAAGAACTGCCCGCAACCCTGACGGTGCGTCCCTTCAATTTCGACACCTTGGCGGTCATTACGCATCAACTGGCGGCGGATGAGCGGCTTGGCGAAGCGGCATTGCCTGCCCTGACCATCGTCGCAATCGCTTTTGTACCCGTGCTGGTGCTGGCACGCGCCATCGCAAAAGGGGATCAGGCGAGAGGCCGCTAGACTGGCTCGCCCGGATTCCAGTCAAACAAAT
>NZ_DAIUCO010000345.1:0-4565 GCF_036846085.1 Noviherbaspirillum sp.
GCCCTGTACCGCCTGCTTGTCTCCGAAAGGAAAGGTCAGCCCCGAATGGAGGATCGCACTGCTTTTACCGGCGGCAGGATGGCCAATGATCATGTACCAGGGCAGTTCGTACAGGGCGGCCTTGCCGCGAGCCTTGCCGAGATTGGATGTTTTCAGGGTATCAATGGCAGCAAGCATGCGCTGGCGCAGCTTGGTCACTTCCGTACGCTTGTCGGGACTGGCGCCCATGACTGCGTCGTCCGCCTGGCGGCGCAGGAACTTTTCGAGCATCCCGCCTGCTCGCTCGGCCAGCATGCGCCCGACCATCAGGGTAACGATCCAAAGCAGCATGACGCCGAAAATCCACGCGAATCGCACCTCGTTGCTTGCCAGTCCGACGAACGGACCGACAAACCAGATCAGTGCGATCAGGATCAGAAATCCGAGTGCCGAGGCCAGTTTCGTATTACGCAACCATTTCCACATGCTTCTTCCCTTTTAATCCTTCAACGCCGCCGACCCGGCAGCGTGTTCCTTTATTTCGTCTGCAAGCCGGCGGCAATCGTGCCGGCCATTTCGATATGGCCGAAATCCCGGAGCTTCCAGCGTCCGCCCCAAACGAGACCGACCTTTTCCGCCTCTTCTCCGAGTGCTTGATACGCCTGCATCGCCCAGGGGTCCCTCTCGGAGATGACCAGCCTGCCATCGCGAATCGGCGCCGCATCAAGCGCCAGCCCATACTGATGCTTGCTCTCGTAGCCCCTTGCATTCGTCACATGCTGCGGCGAGTCTGCGAGCATGTCCTGTCGTTCCGCACTCCGGTACCCCTCCAGGAGTGCCATCGGATAGCCCCGCGCCTCCATGCGCGCAAAGACCAGCAGCGCAAACTGCATGAACGCTGGATGCAGACGGTTCCAGTCGCGGTCAGCGGTTTGCAGGCCAGGACGTCCAGAAACAATAAAAACCGATGGCGGCAATGCAGGCGGCGGAACCAGCTTTTCCGGCCGAAGTGCGCCACGAACATGCTGCTGGCGCGCGAAATCCAGCATTTCCAGCGGATCGAGAGAGATTCGCCCCGATATCGCCAATACACTGGCAATCGTTATGCCGGCCAATACCGGCGCAGCCCACAGCGCCGCATGGACGAGCGTCCACGGACGAACCGTTTTTCGCCGGATGGCACCATTCCGCCGCTGCACTGCCTGCGCTGCCGTCAGAGTGTTCTTCTTTGCATCTGGCGTGCGGACGTGGTTGTTTATACGGTTCGCGGGCGCACTGAAAAACCGCCAACCCACCCATGCCAGCAGCAGCATCAGCATCACGCACAGCATGGCAACCAGACTGCCCAAACACACCTCGCGCTTCAAATCAACTGCATCCACAGCCCGGTTGAAGAAGTTACCTATTTACAAATACATGCCTCTTCAATGCCTGCCAGCCGCCCCAAATTAGCCAAATTCCATCGACAACCCGCCTCCGCGCATTCTGCGGCCGGTAAAAACTTTCCAATTCGACATGGTTGCAAAACGTGCAAGATTGTATAATAGACAACGATAAAAAATGAATAGATATCAATAAATTTTTAACAACTAATTTTGTTACCGCGGGGCAACTAGATGCATTTACCGAGATATGACTTTTCCCTGATGCGACAACTCATGCAGGCCATGCTCGTACTGGCTCTGTGTTCCGGATGTGCGATTGGACCAAAGACCTTTGCGATCAAGGGAGAGGCGGACACACTGATCAACCGGGACGCGAGCGGCCGACCTTTATCAGTTGTCGTTCGTATTTATCAGCTGAAGAATGCGGGGGAGTTTTCGAAACTGACTTTCGACACGCTGGCAAGCGGACGGCCGGAATCAGAATTTCTCGGTGCCGACATGCTGGAGCGCAATGAGATTGTTTTGGTGCCCGGCGCAAAATACACCAATAGCGACAAAATAAGGCCGGACGCCAGATATGTGGGCGTGGTCGCCTTCTTCCGGCAACCGGACCCGCATTTCTGGCGCTTTCTCGTCGACACGGAGCAAGTCCGGAGCAAGGGACTGAACTTCAGGGTTCAGGACTGCTACCTGATACTCGAGAGCCCCAAGCCGATCCCGATACCTGGGCAGGTACTGGACGCCAGGTTCCAATGCGGCGCCCAGGATATCCGCAACAACATCATCCCGCGCGCAGGCAATCCGGCGTCGTCCAATCCGCCGCAGCAAAGCGTGTGGAAGGATTTGCCGACACGAACCGGCCCGATCGAACAAATCCTCGTCAACAAACCCTGAGCATGCGGAATCCCGACATGCGCAGAAACAGCCGCGCGCTGACGAGCGTATCCGTGCCGCGCATTAATTAGCCATCCAGTATTCAACTTCATTTTCACAGGACCGGTATGCTGCGAGCCAATCGCATTTTGTGGGGGGAAGGCATGTTCTTGCGCCCCCAGCATTTTCAACAGCAGGAATTATTTTCAGAACAGTCGCTAGCCCAGGTGCTGCGTCAGGTGCACGCCTATCCATGGGGTGCACGCAACGTGGATATCGATGTCGATGCCTTGCGCGGCGGCCTGCTTAGGGTCAACACACTGGACGTGGTCTATCAGGACGGATTGAGCGTACGTGCGCCGGCTGATGAGCCGCTTCCGGCCGTGCGCAACCTGAACGACATACCGCAACTTGGGACGGAAGCGCTCGTGTATGCATGCATCCCTGCGCTGAATGCGTTCGGCGGCAACATCAGCGCCGCCGGATCGGTCACTGCCCGGCCCGCCCGATTCATGAGCGAGCAGGTCAGCGTCTCGGACCTGTACACCAATGCGCTGGAGACGGAAATTACCGCCTTGCGCGCCAATGTGCGTATCCTGCTCGAGCCCGAAAACCGCGACGGCCATCACTGCATGGCGATCGCGCGTATCGCCAGAAACGCCACGGGTGCCTGGTCGCTCGACGACTCGTATGTCGGTCCGCTGCTCGATGTCGCCGGATCGGGGCCACTTGCAACGATGATGCGCAGGTTACTCGACATCCTGCTCGTGAAGAGCCAGGCGCTCGCGGGCGTTCACCGTGAACGCGTCAAAAGTGTCGTTGAATACGGCACGTCGGATATTTCGTCCTTCTGGCTGCTGCATACCGTCAACCGGACCTTCCCGCTGTTGAACCACCTGTTTCGCACGGGCGCGCATCCGGAAGCGTTGTATGCGCTGTGCGCGCAATTGTGCGGCGAACTGATGACTTTTTCCTCCACCCTGTCGCTGGCCGATATACCGGCGTACGACCATTTAAACCTGACCGACGTGTTCGCAAAGATCGACACCCTCCTGCGTGAACTGCTGGAAACCGTGATATCCAACCGCTATGCGGTCATCCCGCTGATTAACACCAAGCCGTCCTTCTTCATAGGCCGGCTTGAAAGCGAACGTCTCCTCGAAAACGTGGATTTTTATCTCTCCGTTTCCAGCGAACTCCCGACCGCGACGGTGCTCGATACCGTGCCCCTTAAACTCAAGGTCGGCTCGCCGGACGATGTCGAAAAGATTCTCAACTCGGCCCTGCCCGGAGTACGCCTCGCGCATGCGCCGCAGACACCAGCCGCCATGCCGGTTCGGGTTGGCAATCACTATTTCGCGGTCGAGCCGCAAGGACAGATCTTCGAGCGCATGCTCAAGGCGCGCAGTATTTGCATTTACGTACCCCAAACGCTCCTCGACCTGAAGCTGGAACTGATCGCGGTATTCCGCTAACCCTCTTTTGCCAACGTCAATTCGCCATCTCTCCATAGGAATGATCAATATGATGAACAGCGCCACCAGCCTGCCGGTATCGTCGGCCGCATTACCGGCTGACGCCACGACCAGGACATTCGCGTTATCGCTGAAAGATTTGCTGGAGGACGGCATTTACCTGCTGTTTCTTCTGCAAAGCGGCAACGCACCGAATTCCGCAACGGAATTCAACAAGCGCATCGAGCAATTCCTATTTCAATTCGACAAGAACGCACGCAATCTCGGCAAGCCGCCCCTCGCTGTAGCCGATGCAAAGTATGCGTTTTGCGCGCTGATGGATGAAATTATCCTGTCGTCCGACTTTGCCGTCCGTGAAGACTGGGAACGTGCCCCGCTCCAGCTCAGGATGTTCGGCGAACATCTTGCCGGCGATCGCTTCTTCGACAAGTTGGAAGGCTTGCGCATCGATCCTGCCGCCAACGTCGAGGCGCTTGAAGTATTCCACACCTGCCTGCTCCTCGGATTCCAGGGCAAATATCTGTTGGAAGGCACGGAAAAATTGAACTACCTGATCAGCCGGGTCAACCAGGAAATCGTTCACGCGCGCGGCGGCAAGGCGGAGTTTGCCCCGAATTGGAAACTGCCCCATCGCGTACAGCAATACATGCGGCATGAGCTGCCGCTGTGGCTGTTCTATGCGCTGCTTGCCGCCGTGGGAGTCGGTGTATTTCTGGTTTACCTGTGGCTGTTAAACATTGACACGCAAAAACTGACCCAACTGCAAGCCGGGCCGGGATCCGGTCTTCCCGGTGCCGGGCTGCGGATTCCCGAGGTTGGCGAAGGCGCGAAAGCCCGCCCATCAATGTAGCCC
>NZ_DAIUCO010000346.1:0-974 GCF_036846085.1 Noviherbaspirillum sp.
GGCCTACGTCGAGGCAGGTGCCGATGGCATCTTTGCCGAGGCGGCCTACGACCTGCCCACCTACAAGCGCTTCGTCGAGGCGCTGAAGGTGCCGGTGCTGGCCAACATCACCGAATTCGGCGCCACGCCGCTCTACACCGTCGACCAGCTGAAGAGCGTAAACGTCGGGCTGGTGCTGTACCCGCTGTCGGCCTTCCGTGCCATGAACAAGGCGGCCGAGAACGTTTATACCGCGATCCGCCGCGACGGCACCCAGCAAAGCGTGGTCGATACCATGCAGACCCGCATGGAACTCTACGAGCGCATCAACTATCACGACTTCGAACAAAAGCTGGACGCACTCTTCGCCCAGCAAAAAACCAAATAATCGATATCACCCTTGGAGAAAATATGAGCGAGCAACACGCTGCCGGACCAAAACCAAAGAAATCCGTCGCCCTGTCGGGTGTTACCGCGGGCAACACTGCGCTTTGCACGGTGGGCCGCACCGGCAACGATCTGCATTACCGCGGCTACGACATCCTGGATGTGGCCGATACCTGCGAATTCGAGGAAATCGCCTATCTGCTGGTGCACGGCAAGCTGCCCAACAGCGGCGAACTGAAGGGCTACAAGGCCAAGCTGAAGATGCTGCGCGGCCTGCCGGCGAACGTGAAGGCGGTGCTGGAATGCCTGCCCGCCGCTTCTCACCCGATGGACGTGATGCGTACCGGCGTATCGGCGCTCGGCTGCGCCTTGCCGGAAAAGGACGACCACAACATTCCGGGCGCGCGCGACATCGCCGACAAGCTGATGGCCTCGCTCGGCTCGATGCTGCTGTACTGGTATCACTTCAGCCATAACGGCCGGCGCATCGAGGTCGAGACCGACGACGATTCGATCGGCGCGCATTTCCTGCATCTGCTGCACGGCAAGGCGCCGTCGGCCGCATGGGAAAAGGCAATGCATACCTCGCTGATCCTGTACGCGGAGCA
>NZ_DAIUCO010000346.1:984-4508 GCF_036846085.1 Noviherbaspirillum sp.
CGGAGCATGAATTCAATGCCTCCACCTTCGCCTGCCGCGTGGTGGCCGGCACCGGCTCGGACATGTACTCCGCCATTACCGGCGGCATCGGCGCATTGCGCGGTCCGAAGCATGGCGGCGCCAACGAAGTCGCCTTCGAAATCCAGAAGCGCTACGACAATCCGGACGAGGCGGAAGCGGATATCCGCCGCCGCGTCGAGAACAAGGAAGTCATCATCGGCTTCGGCCATCCGGTCTACACGGTTTCCGATCCGCGCAACAAGGTGATCAAGGAAGTCGCGCGCGACCTGTCGGCGCTGGCCGGTTCCACCAAGATGTTCGACATTGCGGAGCGCCTCGAGACGGTGATGTGGGATGTGAAGAAAATGTTCCCCAACCTCGACTGGTTCTCGGCGGTGTCGTATCACATGATGGGCGTGCCGACCGCGATGTTCACACCGCTGTTCGTGATCTCGCGCACATCGGGTTGGGCGGCGCACATCATCGAGCAGCGCATCGACAACAAGATCATCCGTCCGAGCGCGAATTACGTCGGGCCGGAGGATCTGAAATTCGTGCCGTTGAAGGAACGCAAGTAAGTTGGACAGATACAGCCGTCATTCCCGCGAAAGCGGGAATCCAGTAGCGCAATGGGATTGTTAGTCAAGGCACCCCCTGCATCCCCGCCGCAACCTGCCCTCGAACAGGGTAGTCGGGGGCGGGGATGACAAGGCAGGCAATTTCCCTCTATTTCTTCATCGAGCCATGAACACCGCATACCGCAAAAATTTACCCGGCACCAAGCTGGATTACTTCGACACCCGCGCCGCGGTCGATGCCATCAAGCCCGGCGCCTACGACACGCTGCCATACACCTCGCGCGTGCTCGCCGAAAACCTGGTGCGCCGCTGCGACCCCGCAACGCTGACCGATTCGCTCACGCAAATCATCGAACGCAAGCGCGAACTGGATTTCCCCTGGTTTCCCGCGCGGGTGGTGTGTCATGACATCCTCGGGCAGACCGCGCTGGTGGACCTCGCCGGATTGCGCAACGCCATTGCCTCGCAGGGCGGGGATCCGGCCATGGTCAATCCGGTGGTGCCGACGCAGCTGGTGGTCGATCACTCACTGGCCGTGGAATGTGGCGGCTTCGACCCGGATGCATTCGAAAAGAACCGCGCCATCGAAGACCGTCGCAATGAGGACCGCTTCGACTTCATCAACTGGACCAAGAAGGCGTTCAAGAACGTCGACGTTATCCCGCCCGGTAACGGCATCCTGCACCAGATCAACCTTGAGCGCATGTCGCCCGTGGTGCAGGTGAAGGATGGCGTCGCGTTTCCGGATACGCTGGTCGGCACCGATTCGCACACCCCGATGGTCGATGCCCTCGGCGTGATCGCCGTCGGTGTCGGCGGCCTCGAAGCCGAGACCGTGATGCTCGGCCGCGCTTCCTGGATGCGCCTGCCGGACATCGTCGGCGTGGAACTGACCGGCAGACCGCAGCCGGGCATTACGGCAACCGACGTCGTGCTGGCGCTGACGGAATTCCTGCGCAAGCAGAAGGTGGTGTCGGCTTACCTGGAATTCTTCGGCGAAGGCGCCGCCGCGCTGACACTGGGTGATCGCGCAACGATTTCCAACATGGCCCCGGAGTTCGGCGCCACCGCCGCGATGTTCTACATCGACGAGCAGACCATCAAGTACCTGAAGCTTACCGGCCGCGACGATGCGCTCGTCAGGCTGGTGGAAACCTATGCGAAGGAAACCGGCCTCTGGGCCGACAGCCTGAAGAACGCCGATTACGAACGAGTGCTCCAATTCGATCTGTCGTCGGTGGTGCGCAACATCGCCGGGCCGAGCAATCCGCACAACCGCGTGCCGACGTCCGAACTGGCGGCGCGCGGCATCAGCGGCAAGGTGGAAAATGAGCCGGGCCTGATGCCGGACGGCGCCGTGATCATCGCCGCCATCACCAGCTGCACCAACACCAACAATCCGCGCAACATGATCGCCGCCGGCCTGCTGGCCCGCAATGCCAACAAGCTCGGCCTCCAGCGCAAGCCCTGGGTGAAGACCTCGCTCGCGCCGGGATCGAAAACCGTCGCGCTGTATCTGGACGAGGCGAAGCTAACGCCGGAACTGGAACAGCTCGGCTTCGGCGTCGTCGCGTTTGCCTGCACCACCTGCAACGGCATGAGTGGCGCACTGGACCCGGTGATCCAGAAGGAAGTCGTGGACCGCGATCTCTACGCCACCGCCGTCCTGTCGGGCAACCGCAATTTTGACGGCCGCATCCATCCCTATGCGAAGCAGGCATTTCTTGCCTCGCCGCCGCTGGTGATCGCCTATGCGATTGCCGGCACCATCCGTTTCGATATCGAGAAGGATGTGCTCGGCACCAGTGCCGACGGGAAGCCGATCCGCCTCGCGGATATCTGGCCGAGCGATGAGGAAATCGATTCAGTCATCACGGCCAGCGTGAAGCCGGAACAGTTCCGCAAGGTCTACGAGCCGATGTTCAAGCTCAGCGTGGACACGGGTGAAAAGGTCAGCCCGCTGTATGACTGGCGACCGCAGAGCACCTACATCCGCCGTCCGCCGTACTGGGACAAGGAAGGGCAGGGTGCGCTCGCCGCGCATCCGCGACTGCTGAAAGGCATGCGTCCGCTGGCGGTACTGGGCGACAACATCACCACCGACCACCTGTCACCATCCAACGCCATCATGCTGAACAGCGCGGCCGGCGAGTACCTGGCGAAAATGGGCCTGCCGGAGGAGGATTTCAACTCCTACGCCACCCATCGCGGTGACCACCTCACCGCGCAGCGGGCGACGTTTGCCAATCCGACGCTGAAGAACGAGATGGTGGTGGTGGACGGGAAGGTGAAGGCCGGCTCACTGGCCCGCATAGAACCGGACGGCAAGATCGTCCGCATGTGGGAAGCCATCGAAGCCTACATGGAACGCAAGCAGCCGCTGATCGTGATTGCCGGCGCGGATTACGGCCAGGGCTCCTCGCGCGACTGGGCAGCCAAGGGCGTACGACTGGCCGGTGTCGAAGCGATCGTGGCCGAGGGATTCGAGCGCATCCACCGTACCAACCTGGTCGGCATGGGCGTGCTGCCGCTGGAGTTCAAGCCGGGTGTCAACCGCCTGACCCTGGGCATCGACGGCACTGAGACCTTCGACGTAATCGGTGAACGCACCCCACGTGCTACGTTGACGCTGGTCATTCGCCGCAAGAACGGCGAAGAGCTGGGCGTGCCGGTGACCTGCAGGCTGGATACGGCGGAGGAAGTGTCGATCTATGAGGCGGGTGGTGTGCTGCAGCGGTTTGCGCAGGACTTTCTGGCGTCTGCCGAGAAGGTGGTTGCTTAACCGCATGCGTCATTGAGCATCATGGTAATGCGCGTGTACCTAAGAAGTGCGAAGGTTGTAAGCGAACCGGCTCCTTCCACCTGTCAGGGGGAAGGCTGGGATGGGGGTAGTGAGGTCGAACCAACGCATGCAATAGCTCGACCTCACTACCCCCACCCTAACCC
>NZ_DAIUCO010000347.1:0-4449 GCF_036846085.1 Noviherbaspirillum sp.
CGCCCACCCAGTCCCAGAACGGGAACATGTTTTCCGGGTCGATGCCGAAATCCCGCACGGCCGCAGTATTGGTCGAGACGGCGACGAAATGCTTCGGCAGGTCGCTTTCCTGCCTGCCATCCATAAACCATGCCCGCGCGGATTGCGCGTTCATCATGGTTTCCCGGGTCGTGAAGGTTTTCGACGCGACGATAAAAAGAGTGGTGTCCGGATTGACGCGGGACAAGACCGCATCGAGGTCATGTCCATCGACATTCGAGACGAAATGCATCGACAGTCGCGGATGCACGAACGGGCGCAGCGCCCGGCATGCCATCGCCGGTCCGAGGTCCGAGCCGCCGATGCCGATGTTGACGATATCGGTGATGGGCTTGCCGGTGCGGCCGAGCCATTCGCCGTTGCGGACCCGTTCGGTGAACGCCCGCATGTGTTCCAGTACCGCATGAACCTCTGGCAGCACATCCTGTCCATCCACGGTCAGGGTATTGCCCTTCGGCGTGCGCAATGCGGTATGCAGAACCGCGCGCCCTTCGGTGATGTTGATCTTGTCGCCGGCAAACATCGCGTCGCGCCTTGCCTCGACGTTGCGCTCGTGCGCAAGTTGCACGAGCAAGTCCATCGTCAGATCGCTGATCCTGTTCTTCGAGTAATCAAGCAACAATCCAGCCGCTTCCAGCGAAAAGCGATCGAAGCGGCCAGGGTCGGCGGCAAACAGGTCGCGCAAGCGCCAATTCATGGCTTCCGCATGGTGCGACTGCAGCGCGACGAACGAAGGAAGGGTAGAGAGGAGAGGCATTGCTGGGAGCGATGGGTTTGCTGATTTAGACATGGCCACGTCGGTTGAAGAAACGGGAAACAACTATACATCAGTATTTGGTAATTTCACTACAAACTGCCCAGGACGGTTTAATCATAGTTTGAGATAGCGCAGGAAGTCATGCGGAAGCTGGCTTCAGTATGATATTGCTCAATAGAAAGTTGCCTGGATGATATAGGAAGGCGCACTTGAATAGCACCGTAATCCTCCTGGCATAGTTCCGTAATGTAGTAAAATTTCAGAAGATTTCAAGCCAAGGATTCCATATGCCTGTCCATCCCATCGTCGCCGCGGTCACCGAGCGCATTATTTCCCGCAGCCAGCCATACCGTTTCGCCTATCTTGCCCGTCTCGACGCGGCCCGCCGCCAGGGCGTCCAGCGCGGCGTACTTTCCTGCACCAACCTTGCCCATGGTTTCGCCGCCTTCCCGCCCAATGACAAGCTGATACTGCGGCAACAAAAGCAGCCGTCGGTTGCCATCGTGTCTTCCTATAACGATATGCTGTCGGCGCATCAACCGTTCGAAGGCTTTCCCAAAATCATCAGGGAGGCGGTGCGCGAGGCCGGCGGCGTCGCCCAGTTCGCGGGCGGTGTCCCGGCGATGTGCGACGGCGTCACGCAGGGGCAGCCCGGCATGGAGCTGTCGCTGTTTTCGCGCGATGCCATCGCGATGGCAACGGCCATTGCCCTGTCACACAACATGTTCGACTCCGCCGTCTATCTTGGCGTATGCGACAAGATCGTCCCCGGCCTGCTGATCGGCGCGCTGCATTTCGGCCATCTTCCGGCGGTGTTCATCCCCGCCGGGCCAATGACCAGCGGCATGTCGAATTCCGAAAAATCCCGCATCCGCCAACTTTATGCGCAGGGCAAGATCGGCCGCGAAGAATTGCTCGAAGCGGAATCCCAGTCCTATCATGGCGCCGGCACCTGCACTTTTTACGGCACGGCCAACAGCAACCAGATGCTGATGGAGGCAATGGGCCTGCACATGCCGAGCAGCGCCTTCATCACGCCGAACACGCCGCTGCGCGAGGCGCTGACCCGCGCCGCGGCGCGACGGGCGGTCGAAATCAGCGCGCAAGCCGGCAACCCGATCCCGGTCGGCCGCGTGGTCGATGAAAAATCGATCGTGAATGCGCTTGCCGTCCTGCTTGCCACCGGCGGCTCCACCAACCATACCCTGCATCTCGTTGCCATCGCGCGGGCCGCCGGCATCGTCATCGACTGGGACGACTTCAACCAGCTCTCCGCGGTCGTGCCGCTGTTGACGCGTATCTATCCAAACGGGGACGCCGACGTCAACCATTTCCATGCCGCCGGCGGTCCGGCGTTCGTGCTGCGCGAACTGCTCGATGCGGGATTGATGCACGACGATGTAATGACGATACTCGGGCATGGCTTGCGGGCCCATTGCGTGGAGCCGTTCCTCGAAGAGGGAAGGGCGGTATGGAAGCCGGCGCCGGAAACAAGCGGTGACGACGATGTCCTGCGCAAGGCATCGGCACCATTCGCCGCCGACGGCGGCCTCAAGCTCCTGTCCGGCAATCTCGGACGCGCCGTGATCAAGATCTCCGCGGTCAAGCCGCAGCACCGGCTGGTGGAAGCGCCCGCCATCGTCTTCGACTCGCAGGATGCCTTCATGCAAGCCTTCAAGAACGGCGAGCTTAACCGCGATTTCGTCGCGGTAGTGCGGTTCCAGGGACCGCGCGCCAATGGCATGCCGGAGCTGCATTCCCTGACGCCGGCGCTGGGCAGCCTGCAGGATGCGGGACGGCATGTGGCGCTGGTGACCGACGGTCGCATGTCTGGCGCATCCGGCAAGGTGCCGGCGGCGATCCATGTGTCGCCGGAAGTGCTGGCAGGCGGCGCGCTCGGTCTTGTGCGCGACGGCGACATCATCAGGCTCGATGCGGAAGCCGGCGTGTTGCAGGCGCTGGTGCCGGTGGCGGAGTGGGCGCAGCGCAAGCCGGCGACGGCCGACCTGTCCGGCAACTATACCGGCATGGGACGCGAACTGTTCAGCGTATTCCGCGCGACGATCAGTACCGCTGAGGAGGGCGCAGCCACATTCGGCCTGCCGCCGGCGATGGCGCCGGCCAGTGAAAACCAGAAATCCAAGGAGCAAGTGACGGTATGAACACGAACAGCCTGCTGGACATCATGCATGCGTCGCCGGTGATCCCCGTGATCGCCATCGAGAACATCAATCATGCCGTGCCGCTGGCAAGGGCGCTGGTCGCAGGGGGCATCCGCGTATTGGAAGTGACGCTGCGCACCGAACACGGTTTGCCGGCAATCGGACTCATTGCCGAACAGGTGCCGGAGGCAATCATCGGTGTCGGCACGCTGACCCAGGGCGAGGAGTTCGCGGCGGCGCGCGAGGCCGGCGCGGTCTTCGGCGTGTCACCCGGGTTGACGCCCAGCCTGATCTCCGCGGCGAAAGCGAGTGGCTTGCCGCTGCTGCCCGGTGTGATGACCCCGTCGGAAGTGATGGCCGCGCGCGAAGCCGGCTTTCGTCAGTTGAAGCTGTTCCCTGCCGTGCCGGCGGGCGGCATCGGCATGCTGAACGCGATCGCCGGCCCCTTGCCCGACGTCGTCTTCTGTCCTACGGGCGGCGTGTCGCAGGAAACGGCGGCGCAGTTCCTCGCGTGCAAAAACGTTGCGTGTGTCGGCGGATCGTGGCTGACGCCGAAGGACGCGCTGCAGGCAGGCGACTGGGCGCGGATCACTGCACTGGCGAGCGCTGCGGCCGGCCTGCGTTCCGCATCCTGAATGCCGGTTGAGAAAAGTCGGCCGCGTCTGCTTGCTCGCTTAAAATAGGCGCTTTCCTTTTTTTGCACACCATCATGACCCAAGACGAACTCAAGCAAGCGGTTGCCCGCGCGGCCATCGATTACGTGGTTGACGGTGCCATCATCGGCGTCGGCACCGGTTCCACCGCGAATTTTTTCATCGACGAACTCGGCAAGATCAAGCACCGCATCAAGGGCGCGGTGGCATCGTCGGAAGCGACGGCGGCGCGGCTGAAAACGCATGGCATCGCGGTATTCGACTTGAATGATGTCGACAGCATGCCGGTGTACATCGATGGCGCGGACGAGATCACCGACCAGGGCGCGATGATCAAGGGCGGTGGTGCGGCACTGACGCGGGAGAAGATCGTGGCATCGGTCGCGAAACAATTCGTCTGCATCGCCGATGGGTCCAAACTGGTGAACATGCTTGGCAAGTTTCCGCTGCCGGTGGAAGTCATTCCGATGGCACATATGGCCGTTGCGCGGCAGTTGTCGGCGCTCGGTGGAGAGCCCCGTCTGCGCATGAAGGAGGGCAAGCCGCTGATGACGGATAACGGCTGCGTGATCATTGATGTAAACGGCTTGCAGATCGCCGACCCGGAAGAGATGGAAGCGCGGATCAACAATATCGTCGGTGTGGTGACGGTGGGGTTGTTTGCGCTGCGGGGAGCGGATATTGCGTTGCTGGGGACTGCGGAGGGGGTGAAGCGGATGGAATTTCGGTGAGGGAGTGTGGTACTTGTTTAGAAGTGGTTCCAACGTTTCAAAAACAGTATCGAACGTAATTTTGTATCCATAAGGTTCCCTCCCCCTTGCAGGGGGAGGGCTAGGGT
>NZ_DAIUCO010000348.1:0-4433 GCF_036846085.1 Noviherbaspirillum sp.
ATCGAGAAGATCGTTGTCTCGCATGAAGTCGATCGTTCTCTGGCATGGGGTCAGACGATACTTGCCATTTCATTCACAATCGCCGACACTCTGACCGTCTCAGCCGATCCCTGATTGGATATGGCGATTGCCGCTGCCATGACGGCCGAACAACGAGATGAATTCCAATCACTAACTGATACGTTAGGAACGAAAAATTGAAGAATATTGTCGTCATCGGTTGTTTGACTTTGGTGATGTTTGGCCTTCAGGATGAATCGAACGCTCAAACCCTGTACCGGTGCGGAAATGCGTATCAGGATCGACCTTGCTCGACAGGAGAGGCGAAGAAAGTGACAGGCGTCGCAGCGAACGATAATGCAAAGAATACGCCTGACGTCGCACACCCTTCCTGCAAACGACTCGGTGCCGAATCATTGAAAATTGCATGGAGGCGCGAGGGTGGGGCTACTTTTGAGCAGGCATTGAGCACGGCCGGAAATTCTTCCGAGAGAAGTCTTGTGGAATCGGTCTATCGCACGAGAGGGACCGCGCCCGAGATCCGGGCAAGGATTGAAAACGAGTGTGTGGCCGAAATGGAGAAGCGCCAACGCCATGCCGCCTTGTTTGAAACTTCGAAGCCAGCAACATCAGGACCTGGAAACGGACAGCCGGCGCTGACTTCTGAATCGACTCCACCGCACTCTGGAAAGACGGTTGTATCCAGTCTGAAAGCAGAAGGTAAGGGAGCGAAAGTGGATGGAACATGTGACCGCTTGGCCAGAACGCTGGAATCAATCAGGTTGCGCCAGCGGGCGGGAGGAAGCATAAGCACCATGGAATCGCTCCGTTCAGATCACGCGGAAATCGAGCAAGAGCAGCGTAAGATCGGTTGCCCGTGATCTGCTGTGTTCTCACTCGGGACATCAATCAAACCACTGTAGATATCCATGCATTTCATGCCGGCGCCGCCTAAAGCGGCTGCAACAACATTGTTGGCTGCATGTGGGCTGCCCACAGAAGACCTGACGGAATTACACTTCCAGCACTTTCTCGGTTTCTGGAATGAGACCGAGTTAGTAGGCGTGGCAGGTGTGGAGTTGTACGGTGCTGCAGGCTTGCTTCGTTCCGTCGCAGTTGCCGAGCATGTCCGCTCTGCCGGATATGGCAAGCGGCTTATCCGGGAAGCCGAACTGTATGCGGCCAGAGAAGGGGTACGTGAGCTTTATCTGCTTACCAGCACCGCGTGTTCTCTATTCGGATCATTGGGGTATGTAGTGCATTCAAGAGATGCGGCCCCGTATGCCATCAAGAAGACCAAGGAGTTTTCGGCCATTTGCCCCGCCAGCGCCGTATTCATGAGCAAGCGTCTTGCTTTCTAATCGTCCCTGACTGAAGGCGATTTTCCAATGTGGTGAGAATTGATTGTTTCTTGTTTGGATAGGGGCGGCTCAATTTAATTGAGGGCGCATGTGTGCGGGATGTTTTGCTGACAGTTCCTTTTTGCGTCGTGAAATCAGCGACTTTGAAAATACCCTCCTGTTTCTTGTTACCCGGGACCGATACTTGAACCGGTAGCTGGATGTCATGGTTGAGCGAGGTAACATTTCATGCACTCATTGCATTGAATGTAGTACATGCGCTACAAGTGTTTTTCATTCCATAATGAATGAAATCGCGTGACTGGAATTTCTTGGCAGAACAACTTAGAGTGTCGACTGTGGTTGGCGCTTTGAGATCAGGGAATGATAAATCCGAATTACGAAAATTTTCTGGCCGCACTGGAGGCATTGTGCAAAGAGCACGGCGTATTGATAGCGACCAGCGGCTATGACATGCTTCAGGTATGGAAACTTGCGGAAGGGGAAGTTCCGATCCATCCGAAATGCATTCAGGATATGACCAAGCCGGGTGCAGGCCTTTCTTAAGGCCAAGCCAGCATTCTGAAATTTCTATTTCAGCTTAAGCTTATATTCGTCCAGGAGATGCAGTTCGCATACTGAACCCCCTGCATTCGACTAATGCTTGCAAGGGCTTCATTCAATATGCGTTCTGCGACAGAGCAAAAAGAACTTCCATTGCCAATCTGCGCTCGCATGCGATGTTCGCCGTGATCAAGTCGTGTTGGAAACGGTAGCTTTTCACTTCAGCGCTTTTGCAGCCAGCCTTCTTTTCTTCGTGCAATCCGGTTAGGCAGTTTGCAAATCGCGAACTGTTTCGGGCAGGCGCTTTCCAATCAACCTGACAACGTTGGCACGGAGGCGATATGACGATGAATACCAGCCAGGCTGCGATCTGGAAACAGATTACGCAAGTGTATGAACAATGGGACCAAGGCGAAAACAGCCTGATGCCGTTATCCGAACTGAATGAAAAGCTTCCTGCCGTCGCGCCAGAGCTGGTGAAGGATGCGGTAATGCAGGCGGCGAACAATCAGGAGGCGGAGTTTGCGAGTGCTGAAAACCAAAGTGCCTTCAAGCCGCTGAGAACCTGATGATTTTGGGCTAGTCGCCTTGCTAGCCAGTCGTTTGTCCGGTTAGCGGCAAGTAGCAAAACCTGGCAGGAATTCAGCAAGCAAAGTTGCACTTGTATTCAAGTCGGACGTTTGACGCAGGAGTGTTTCAGCGCTGCGTCAAACACCACCTTCAGGTCTGTCGCTACTGAACCTGTGCACGATCTCTCGTGCAAGTTCTCGCGCGGTAAGATCATCCGTCTTTTCAACATAGGTCAGTAGCGACTCGATCGCCGTCGCCATCTCCAGGACCGTTGCTGGGTCCACCATGCTGTGGAAAGCATCATTGCCTTCCGGTTGCCCATTCAACGCGTTCGAGCAGGCACTCTTGATTGCTTCCAGCTTTCGCATATGGCTTGTCATAGCCACGATTTTCCATGCGCAGCGGCTCGAAAGGATCGCTATTACGATATGCCTTGATTTTAATCAGAGCCGAAATTACTTTGTAGATCAAAGGCTTGGATAAATTCAGCACAGTTATCCACAAAGTTGATCACAGGAAATGTGTGTAACTCGCCAGAATCAGCAATAGCGTGCTTTCGACAGGATCAGGAGCCATTTTTTAAGTAGGAGCACCTCGATATGACCTGGCTCAATCCCTGTGCTGCAATCGACTACAGGATTGACTCTGTAATAGCGTTTGCGGAAGTCCCGGCAGACAAATATTTCTCTTCTGCCGAAGCGGATAACAAAAGAAGCAGGTGCGTATTCGAGACCGAAACGGGTGCTGAAAGTGTGATTCAGATTTGCCATGGTTACTCTCCTTATTATTTCTTGTAAGCACGAAACAACTGTAATTTAACACAGTACTGTATGAAAAAACAGTAATTAATTCGACCAGTGTTTTGGACCGCTGTTTTGTTTCGAGGCGGCAAACTGTTACGAATTTGAGACCATCGCCTGCTCGATGTCCGAACCTCAACCCGTTTGCAAGGTCGTATGACCGGTATTTGACATGATCGACAAAGCATGTGTCTTGTGTAGGCGGTTACGTTTCGATGAACGTTGAAGGCTTTGATAGACCGGCGACGGATATCGACGCAGAGGGAAGCCGACGCAGGTCGTTATGCTGATGGCGCAAGTCGATTTCAGTAGGTGATATGGAATGAAACAGAAGGAGATTGAGGTGAGTATCCTAGGCGCCATTTTAGGCAAGCGCGAATCGGCGGTCGGGTATCGAACGATAGACGGCGGGCATCCGGCTCCCTATCCGGACATGACCGACGAGCAGCTCTACAACTATGAAATTACGTTTAATGTGCCGAAGAAGACGTTCGATCGGCCACCGGTATCGGCCCGTACATCCCACGTTGAAACGAGAACCGCCGGCACCGGGCGCTATACTGCGTCGGCGCATGCATCCGCTGCCGCGCACGCAGAGCCGGATTTGGATAAAACGCGTCAATTGAATGAAGCCCGTCATACCGAGTCGCCGGCTCGAGACACCGGCTTGAACGATTCGATTTCGCATCCGGAGTCAAAACGGGAGTCGCAGTGGCAAAGCGACACCACTGCCGCTAGCGTTGCACATCCGGAGGTTGCGCCACTTGATCTCACAAAACCGGTACGCACCGTAACGACGAAGCAGCCTGTGGAAATTGTGACCACCAAGGCACGGCATCCCATCTACAAGGTGCACGGTTATATTGGTGACGACAGCGTCATGACGGTTTTTACCCTGGACGGACGACTATCGGAAAACGGTGCGCGCTTTCTCGAAAATTTGCCGGAGCAGAAGCATTTGCATCTGAATATATACGCGAATCCAGATCCGCATGCCAAGGAACGTTATCTGCTCACACAGCACGAAACTGCAGAAGAGGCAGAGACGTCCGCTAAAGAGCACAGGATCACTTGCGTGAAAGTACAGTTCGACTTGTAGTATCCGCTGCCGAATAAACGAGGGGCGGGTTGATGATGAAAGTCAGTCACTTTCATCATC
>NZ_DAIUCO010000349.1:0-4413 GCF_036846085.1 Noviherbaspirillum sp.
AATAATATGGGTAGGTCTTGTTGCGCCCCTTGGACCAGCTGGCCGTCAGTGGGTGGCAGCATTCGCCGCACACCACGAAGCCGCGCAGCGGGAAATCCTCGCTGACATCGGCCCGCGCTGGCGCATAGGCCTTGCCGGACAGCTTCGCCTGATTGCGCTCGAAGGTTTCGAGCGAGATCAGCGGCTCATGCGCAGCCTTGCGGAATGAGACGCCCCAAACCTTGCTTTCAATGTACCCGGCATAGACAGGCCGCGTCAGAATGCGGTGCGCCTGCTGGTTGGTCAGATAGCCATGACGGCACAGCGGAAACTCCGCATGAGACTCGAAGAAGCGCTTCACTTCGGCCTGCGAGTTGAAACGTCCTTCGGCATAGCCGTTCAGGCCTTCAGCAATGATTGAGGCGAGAGGCTCGTCACGGACAAGGACGCGACCGCCCTCTTTCCCGTTGGCATATTTGTAGCCGAACGGGACATGATGCACCCAATAACCGTTCATCATGCGCGCCCGCATGCGGTTGCGCGCCTGTTCGCCGTTCTTTTGGCGCTGATGCTGTGCGGCGCTGGCCAGAACATGCTCGACAAACAGCGCGTCGGAATCCTCGCCAAACTCAATGGACGGAGATTCCAGTGTGGCACCGGCCTTGAAGATCGCATGCTTCAGGTCAAAGTGAGCCCGCACGTCACGCGCCATGCGGCTGATATCGTCAATGACGACGACCAGCCCCTTCTTACGGTTGGCACGGATATATCTGAGCATCGCGTCAAAGCCTGGGCGCGTTGCGACCCCGCCTGACATATCGTCGGTGAAAACGGCGATGACTTCATGCCCCCTGAAGCCTGCATACTCGCGGCAGCGGGTTTCCTGCGACGTCAGGCCGTTGCCCTCCTGAGCCTGCTTTTTGGTGCTTACACGGGCGTAAATAATAGCTTTCTGATTGGATTTTCTACTCATGGCGCAAATTGCCCCTCCGGGCCGATTGTTATGGTGTTAATCGCGCCCTCATCATCGAGGTCAACAGCTTCATGTTCGAGTGATGCTCCTACTTTAGCATGAGCAGGAATCCCCTGAAAATAGGCGTTTGCATGTTGTGCGATGGATAGTTGCACTGGATGCCTGCCGCAATGAATGTCAATCGCGGCGATCACCACGGCATCCATGAACCGGATCAATGCGGAAAAACGCTCTTCGGACATGCTGGCATGACCAGCAAGTGCGCGCAGTTCGGAAATCTCTTCTGGTGTCAGCGGTGACACGTCCATCCCTCATGCTGTCCAATCGACAGCGCCTCATTGTCGAGGCGCGGGGATATCAATTACGCTGCATCCAATTCCGTTTAGGGAGAAACATTCGCGTTCTTATGTCTCTACCCGCGCCCATGCCTCAACGACGCCTTGCGTCTTCTATGAGTACATACTTCAATATTATCAAAATAGGTTGATAATTGTCAATATATTTGACTAATCAACTTTATGGCATTGGGATTTTTCAAAATTAAGCTTGATTTATTATTTTAATTATGTAATCAAAGCGCTAAAACAAGCGAGGATTGATGGGTGCGAAATATAAATACTCTTTGAATTTAACGGATGAAGTGAACAAAGCTGGTAGGGTGTGGCCTGTGTATTCAACCGATTATCTGGAAGATGACAGCGATGCCACTTATCCATATTACGTTCACAACCGCTTTGTTCCTATTGAGACATTCGTGACGCGCGCAGCCGAGCTCGTTCACTCTATTGATCCAAATGCTCGGATATCGTCAAAGCGCAACCGTATCGATGGCTCTCCTTACTGCGACGTCTTTGCGCTTACCCTTGAATGCAATGGTCATTTGTCCAGGGCCGACGACCCCGACCCCTATTTTTATAACACAGCAGCCGAGACGCATCGCAATAACGTGATCTTTCTGGAACGTGCGCAATGCGCTGTGAGAGATTTCGCCAGACATGTATTGCTGGCGTGGCCTTCATTGGAAGTGCCGCTGGTCTCGGAATTGGGCCGACTGGAAAATCGTCTGCGCGCTAACTGTCATGATATAATGCGCTGTGCTCATCGGCGGCAAATGGCGTGTGCAAAGCTTGAAGCTTCTTAACCGAGCAACAGGTTTTCAGCCCATGTGCAGCGTCCGAACATCGCCAATCTGATCTTTCCACGGGGCGACCGTATAGAACGGCAGCCGCTGGCACACGAAGAGCGGTTGCAGGCCTGCCACTTTGATAATCTGACGGCCATCGCCGATCCGGCGGATATCCTCGCTTTGCAGAACGGCACGGCGCGTTTCGCTCCGGTTGCGACCTGCGCTTTCCACGGCACCGCCGCCGACATTCTGTCCCTGCGTCACCACGGTCTTGTTGCCCGACCATTTTTCAATGTCGCGCAGCAGTTCCGGGTCTTCAACGCCAGTCATGGTGAAGATAGCGGCCTGATCCTCGAACTCCTTCACGCGGTCTTTCGACCAGCGTGATTCCAGCGAATACCGCCCTTGCGAGAATATCCAGAGTTGGATGCCTTTCCCGCGATAGAGCTGGAGCGCCTTCACCACGGCGGGCGCAGGCGGCAATTGCGGGAATTCATCCAGCAGGAAACAGGTGCGGATTTGGCCGCGTTCACGGGCAATGGTCTCAATCGCGTGGTTGACCACAAGGCTGATCCATGGCGCGATCACCGAGAGCTTGTCGCTTGGGGCGATGATATAGACCGTGCATGGCTCGTGCTTCAGCCGCCCGAAGTCAAAGTCATGGGCGCTGGTCGAACGGTCGAGCGTCTTGCCGACCTCAAAAGCGTTGAGCGCCTCAATCGCTTCAGACTTGTAGGCCTCAAACTGCTTTGGCGCATCGGCGAATGTGGTGGCCATGGCAGCGGCGCGGCGTTCGATCCCCTCAATTCCGCAGGCGGTCATCATCTTGAAGGCGCGTTCCATGTCCTGGACGGATGAATTGACGTAGCGCCACAGCCCGCCGAGCGTGCAGTTATGCGGCTCCAGATTGGCCAGATATTCCATGCGGGTTGCCAGGAGCCGCATGGCACCCTTGCGCACCCAGTCATTCTCGCCGCCCTTGGCGGCAGGCGGAATCAGAATATGCGCGATCTCGTCCGGTTGCGTGTCGATCTCCCCGCCACTGGCGACGATATCGACCAGCACCTGAAGCGGATTGATGCGGGTGTTTGGCAGGCCGAGCAGCCCGAAAGGGTTGAGGTAGATGCAGGGCTGCCCCAGCATGTCAGAACGGTGCTTATGCGAGGCGTAGCAATTCTCCCCGTCCTTCACATCCACGACCAGCAGCGAGCGGTCGCGGATATGGGCGAGATTGGGCAGAACATAGTCCCGCCCCTTGCCGCTGCCCGTGCGGGCATAGGTCAGCAGATGCCCTTCGCCGGAGAAGAACAGCATGCGGCGCTGTTGCGCGCCGAGGAAGAGACCATTGGCGTCGAGCAGATTGCGCGTTTCGGCATCCCTTATGCTGGCAAGCCTGCCATCGCCCAGCTTGCCGGAGGGAGCGGCAATGGCCATGAGGTGCTCCTGTTGCGCTGCGCGCTGCCGGGCTTCCTCTTCCCGTTGCCGCCGATCCCACTGCCAGACTGCCCCGAAGAACCGGGGCAGCAGACCGAACAGCAATTGTTCGAAGCGAATCATGAGGCATCCCCCTCAGTATTCGCCGACATAGACGCCGCGCTTGTCACGGCTCATGCGCGGCAGAGGCGGCATTTCCAGCGGCTTGATGTCGGAATAGGTCTGGTTGATCTGATCCGGCGTTGGCAGGCCGGTATCCCAGCCTTCCACGTCGATGGTCACGCCCTTCGAGACGGACTCATCGAGCTTCGCCCGCAGGCGGTCGGACACGTCCTGCGAGTAAGTTTCAAAGCTCTCCGACAGCTTCGGGTCGAAGGGACGGAAGATATCGGCGAAGAAGTTCGCCCAATTCGCCAGCTGCTCGCTGCCCGTGGTTTGCGCGCGGGTCTGCGTCATGGTCTGGTGGACATAGTCCTTCTGCATTTCCGCCGTGGCGGCAGAATAGACCCGCGCCCGTTCATAGACGGCCTGATAGTTCATCTGCATTGCCTGCGTCTTGGCGCGGTACTGCTCGATGATCTGGTTGGTGCGGGCTTCGACCTCCCGCGCCCAGGCATCATATTGCGCCTGCGTTTCCAGCTCATAGGCCTTGTTCTCGGCAATCTGCCGACCGTGGAACATGGCCAGAAACGATGACGGGCGCAGCTGCGGCCCGGCAAAGACTTCCAGAAGTATGACTGCCAGCACCAGCAGCAGGAACATGATCGAAGCCGAAAACATGCCGCCCAGGACACTGCCGCGCGCCTTGCGGAATTGTCGATCATCGACAATCGGCGGCAGCGGATCGCGGTAAGGCAACAATGCTTGCCGGTTGCCATCGGCTTCATAGTCGATCTCGTAC
>NZ_DAIUCO010000350.1:0-4411 GCF_036846085.1 Noviherbaspirillum sp.
TGGCCAGGCGCGGCGTGGCGGCGGCTAGTAACGCCTACCTCATTTTGAATACCATTTTTGGAAATGTCTCATGGAAATTAAGGTCAACTTTCTCGACAAGCTTCGTCTTGAAGCCAAGTTCGATGATTTCACGGTGGTGGCCGACCAGCCTATCCGCTACAAGGGCGATGGCTCGGCGCCCGGTCCCTTCGATTACTTTCTGGCCTCATCGGCCTTGTGTGCGGCTTACTTCGTGAAGTTGTACTGCGTCACCCGCAACATCCCGACCGAGAATATCCGCCTGTCGCAAAATAATATTGTCGACCCGGAAAACCGTTACCAGCAGATTTTCAAGATCCAGGTCGAATTGCCGGCGGATATCTCCGCTTACGACCGACAGGGCATCTTGCGCTCCATCGAACGTTGCACGGTAAAAAAAGTCGTGCAGGCCGGCCCCGAGTTCGTGATTGAAGAGGTCGAGAACCTCGATGCCGATGCCCAGGCCTTGCTGACCTTGAAGCCGGCTTCGGACGCCAGCACCTATATCCCGGGCAAGGATTTGCCGTTGGAGCAAACCATCGCCAATATGTCGGGCGTGCTGGCGGGCCTGGGCATCAAGATTGAAATCGCTTCGTGGCGCAATATCATTCCCAATGTGTGGTCGCTGCATATCCGCGATGCGCACTCGCCGATGTGTTTTACCAATGGCAAAGGCGCGACCAAGGAAAGCGCGCTGGCGTCGGCATTGGGCGAGTATATCGAGCGGCTCAATAACAACCATTTCTACGCCGGTGCGTTTTGGGGCGAAGACATCGCCAACGCGGCGTTTGTACATTACCCGAACGAACGATGGTTCCAGCCTGGCCCCGACGACGCGCTGCCGGCCGAGATTCTTGATGAATACTGCCTGCCCATTTACGATCCCGATGGCGAATTGCGCGCGTCGCACCTGGTCGACACCAACTCCGGAAATGTGCAGCGCGGTATCTGTTCACTGCCGTATGTGCGGCAGTCGGACGGCGAAGTGGTGTATTTCCCATCCAACCTGGTTGAAAACCTCTACGTCAGCAATGGCATGAGTGCCGGCAATACGCTGGCCGAAGCGCAGGTGCAATGCCTGTCCGAAATTTTCGAACGGGCGGTAAAGCGTGAAATCCTGGAAGGTGAAATCGCACTGCCCGACGTGCCGCACGAAGTGCTGGCGAAATATCCCGGCATCCTGGCCGGCATTCAGGGCCTGGAAGAGCAGGGCTTTCCAGTGCTGGTAAAGGATGCGTCGCTGGGCGGAATCTACCCGGTGATGTGCGTCACCCTGATGAACCCGCGGACCGGCGGTGTCTTTGCTTCGTTCGGCGCGCATCCGAGCTTCGAGGTGGCGCTGGAACGGAGTCTGACGGAATTGCTGCAGGGCCGCAGTTTTGAAGGTCTGAACGATCTTCCGCAGCCCACCTTCGAAAGCAATGCCGTCACTGAGCCGTACAACTTTGTTGAACACTTCATCGATTCCAGCGGCGTGGTGTCGTGGCGCTTTTTCAGCGCCAAAGCGAATTATGATTTTGTCGAGTGGGATTTTTCTGGGCAAGGTGAAATTTCCAATGCCGAGGAAGCCGCGACCCTGTTCGGCATTCTTGAAGACATGGGCAAGGAGGTGTACATGGCGGTGTATGACCAGCTCGGCGCCGTTGCCTGCCGGATCCTGGTGCCCGGCTATTCGGAAATTTATCCTGTCGACGATCTGATCTGGGATAACACCAACAAGGCGCTGTTGTTCCGCGCCGATATCCTGAACCTGCACCGCCTGGACGACGCAAGCCTGGAAGCGTTGCTTGATCGCCTGGAGAACAATGAGCTCGATGAACACTCCGACATCGCCACCCTGATCGGCATCGAATTTGACGAGAACACGGAGTGGGGCCAGCTGACGGTTCTCGAGCTGAAGCTGCTCATTCATCTCGCCTTGCAGCAATTCGAAGAGGCGCACGAACTGGTGGGCGCCTTCCTGCAGTACAACGACAACACGGTCGAGCGAAAGTTGTTTTATCAAGCCTTGAACGTGGTGCTGGAAGTGCTGCTCGACGACGACCTGGAGCTGGACGATTTCGTGGGCAATTTCCGCCGGATGTTTGGCAACCCGCGGATGGACGCGGTGCTGGGTTCGGTGGACGGCAGCGTGCGCTTTTACGGCTTGACGCCGACCAGTATGAAACTGGAGGGCCTCGACAGGCACCACCGCCTGATCGACAGCTACCAGAAATTGCATGCGGCGCGGGCAAAGACGGCGGCAGCCGGCTAGGGTGGCAAGTCATGGCCGGGTGCGGTGATGTCGTTCATCCCCGGCACAAACGGATGGTCGCTACCTGAGCGACCATCCGTGTAATTTCTTCATCGAAGCAGATCTCAGCGATCATCCGGAAGCGGATGCCTGGCAACCACGGCCTTGATTTCCCGAGCGTTTGTCGAGAGAGGCAAGACCGTGGTGGGCATGCGAAAATCGTCTGAATGAAAAATTCGTCACACACATTTCCCTGGGTAAATGTCGACGGCAAGGTGCCGTCCCTCATGTGTCGGTTGGATTGGTCGGCATGCGCAATCGGCTCTCCTGAAACCTGGCCGCAGCAACTCCATACGGTGATGGGCCTGGTCCTGCAATCCCGCTCCCCGGCGGCCGTCATATGGGGTGATGAGCTGGCCACCTTGTACAACGATGCCTATGCAGCGCAACTGGGTGACAAGCATCCTGCCTCGCTGGGGAAAAGTTTCAGCTCGATGTGGTCCGAGATATGGCCCGAGATAAAACCCATCATCGACGATGCCATGGCGGGCAAGTCCTCTTACTTCGAGGACGTTCCTTACACAGTCCTGCCGACCGGCATTCCTACGCAGCGTTGGTACACCTCCTCCTTTTCTCCTGTCACCGATAGCAATGGAAACGTAGTCGGGATATACATCACGGCGATCGAGACGACTCGCAGGATGCAGGCGGAATGCCTGTATGCGTTTCAGTCCGAGCTTGCAGAGCATCTGCGTCACCTGATCGTGCCAGACGACATCACCGCTGCTGCAAGTGAAATGCTTGGCAAATATCTCGGCGTGGCACGCGTCGCCTATGCCGCTGCCGATGAATCTGGCGAAACTGTCAGCATTGAACGTGACTGGACCGACGGCAAATTGCCATCGATGGCTGGGGCGGTATTGCGCCTCGATGAATTCGGTCCCTTGATCGCTGAAGCGATCCGGGCGGGGGAAACGTTGGTGGTCGCTGATGTGACAACCGACCAACGCTCCGCCGCCTATACGAATGCCTATGCCACCAATGGCGTGCGGTCTTTCGTGGCCATTCCGCTGATGAAAGCGGGACGGCTGCGCGCGATTCTGAGTCTGCATGATTCCCGCCCGCATTACTGGACCGATCATGAGATCGCTTTGGCTCAAGACATGGTCGATCGCACCTGGTCTGCCTTGGAGAACGCGCGTACCCAAAATGAACTGCGCCGCGAGCGGGATCAGAGCCAGTACATCTTCGACAGCATGACTGAAGGGTTCGCGGTGCTGGATCGCTATTGGACAGTCTTGCGCATGAATGGAGAGGGTCTGCGGATTACCCAACGTTCCGCTTCCGAGGTAATTGGGCGCAACCATTGGGACATCTGGCCCGAGCTCAAAGGCACCGAAACGGCGGCGATTTTCCATCGCGTGATGGAGACAGGCAAAGCGGAAATTGTCGAGGTCCCCTTTGTCTTGCCGAATAAGAAGAAAGCGTGGATTGAAACTCGTGTTTATCCATCTCTCGATGGTGGAATAGCCTTCTTCTTTCGTGACATTACAGACCGCAAGGTGGTGGAAGAAAAGCTGCAGGAAGCCGACCGGCGCAAGGACGAGTTCCTGGCGATGCTGGCGCATGAATTGAGGAATCCGCTGGCACCCATCGGCGCGGCCGCCGAATTGCTGCAGATGGTGAAGCTGGATGAAGAACGGGTGCGCCAGACCAGCCGGATCATCGGCCGGCAGGTGCACCACATGACCAGTCTGGTGGACGATCTGCTCGATGTATCGCGGCTCACGCGGGGTCTGGTCGAGCTCGACAATGCGCCACTCGACATCCGGCACATCGTGGCCGATGCGGTGGAACAGGTTACGTCGCTGATCCAGTCCCGGCGGCATCACTTCGCCTTGCACCTGCCGCCCGAGACCACCATGGTCATGGGCGACAAGAAGCGCCTGGTGCAGGTCATTGCCAATATTCTCAATAACGCCGCCAAGTACACGCAGGAGGGGGGCAACATTGTGCTGAAGGTCGAGGTGCACGCTGCGCATGTCGTCATCGAAATCGGCGATAACGGCGTCGGCATGTCCCCGGATCTGACGGCCCGCGCATTCGACCTGTTCGCCCAGGCCGAGCGCACCCCCGATCGGTCCTCGGGCGGGCTGGGAC
>NZ_DAIUCO010000351.1:0-4404 GCF_036846085.1 Noviherbaspirillum sp.
CGGCTTGGGTAGGAAGGGTGTTCGCCGAGTCCGGGCTGCCCGGACGCAAGATCGCCGCGGATCGCAAGAATATCTTCTACACAGTGCCGGCTGCGGAAGTTCAACGCTGGCAAGCGGCTTCTGAAGGTGTCGTGGCCGAATGGGTGAAGGACGTGACTGCTAAAGGCTATGACGGGAAAAAACTGCTCGAAGAAGCTAAAGCCTTAATGAAATAAACAGAATGCCGGTAGTCACGACACTCACGCGCGGCTGCCGGCGCAATCCCCGGCATCTCCAGCGAAACGGGACTGATGCAAGTCGCCGCCATCAATCGCGTGGTCTGACTCTGCCGGTGACGCAGGTCCTGTCCGAGATCCGCTTTCAAGCGTCTTTATACGGTTTATGGCCAAGGCTACGGGAAATCGATTCTGCTGTTCGCAAGGTGAGTGGCACAAGCGCTTCGATCTGCCCTTCTGTAATCCGTGCGGACGGTCCGACGACGGCAATTGCCGCAATAACCGTGCCGTTGAAGTCGAAGACCGGCGCCGCGATGCCCCGGATGTCGGCAATGAATTCTTCCCGTTCGATGCAGTAGCCGGCTTGTCGGATCTCGGCAAGCTGACTGCGAAGCACGGCCGGGTCGACGATCGTATTTTCCGTGTATCGGGCTCGGGGCGCGCGCAGCGCTTCTTCGATCACTTCATTAGGCTGAAAGGCGAGCAGGACCTTTCCGTTTGCCGTGCAATGCAGCGGCGCCCTTCCTCCTATGCGCGCCGCCACGCGCACCGGCTGGCTGCTCTCGATCTTTTCGAGGTAGAGCAGTTCGTTGCGATGGAGGATCGCCAAATGGGTTGTTTCGTTTGTCTCATGGGAAAGCCGGGCCAGATGAGGTCTTGCCACATGGGACAGCTCGCTTTGGGCCAGTTTGGTGCCCGCAAGCACGATGATGCCGTGACCAAGGGTATATTTCTTGGTGTCGGAAAGCTGCTCGACCAGGCTGTGTGCTTCAAGTGTCTTGAGCATATTGAAAACGGTCGCTTTGTTGAGGCCGAGCCTTGTCGCGAGCTCCGTGATCCCGAATGCCGGCGCCTCGGGGGTAAATTGCTCAAGAAGCGTCAATGCATTGTCAAGCGACTTCATGAGGGCGCCCTTTGCCTGGCCCTTGCTGTCCTGTTCCATATGCTTGTCCCATCATCTGATCCGTGAGGATTAAGCGAATTTGTCGAAGCGAATCTGGGATCGCTTAACCCGTGACTTGAGCAGCAAACGTACCATGGCATCAATCATGGCGGGCGGCCCCCCCATATAGACCTGGCGCGCAGAAAGGTCTCCCGCACTGCGGGCGACCACCTCATGTACATAGCCGCGTTCGCCTTTCCAATCCGCGAACTCGCCCGCTTCCGAAATGGCCCAGGTAACTCGCACCGCCCCTCCAGCCGCCTCAATGAGCTCTTGGAGGGACGCGGTCGCGAAAATGTCGGCGGGCGTCCTTACTCCGATAAAAATATCCAGACGCTGCTTGCGAAGCAGGCCGCGGGATAGCGCATCGCGCGCAATCGACAGGATAGGCGCGAGGCCGGTACCGCCGGCGACGCAGAGTATATCGCGCTGTGCGGTCGCATCGATGAATGCGTGACCCAGCGGCACCACCAGGCGCAAGGGGATGTCGCGCGCCCCGAGCAGAATTGGCGATGACACGCCACCCGGGACGCGGCGGATATAGAACTCGAGAGTGGAGGTCAGCGTATTGCCGGTGTTTGCCATCGAGTAGGCGCGATATCCTGTGACGCCGGGCACTTCAAACAATGCGTATTGGCCGGCGAGGAAAGTAATCGGCTCGTCGAGTTGAACCATCACGCGTGCGATATCGCTCGTCTCAGTTTCCGCGCTTGCCCGGCCCTTCACGATGCGGACCGGGGGTAGACTCGCGTCCCGCGATTTACATAACGCGTCCGGCAATCTACAGTCACTCTGTGGTAATGCCTGGCACAGGAGCACATGGCCCTCTTGGCGCTTTGTCTCGGGCAGCCCGGGCGCATCCGGCCAGCGGACGACGACAGCACCTTCAATGATCTGGGTACGGCATGAGCCACAAGTTCCTGTCGCGCATTCATACGGAAGCGCATAGCCTGCCCGCAGGCCTGAAATCAGGAGCGGTTCGTCCGTCGCAGCGTCGAAGCCGTTGGCGGCGTCAAAATGGATTCGATGAGGCATGGTCATTAGTCGAGAGTCCGGCAGTTGGTGATGAGGATTCCACTAGTGCGGAAAGAAATGGGCGATATCCGCCTTTATTGCCTGGTCTTGCTGGTTCTATCCGGCAAGACCAGGCAATTACTCGGCCGCTTCCGGGAGTTCGACGAACACCTCGTCGCCGATGACGCTCACAGGATACTGTTGCAGTTTTGCGTCCTCGGGTTCAATCCCGGCGCCCGTCTGTGCGTCGAACTGCCAAAGATGTTCTGTACAAGTGATTACTTCACCATCAAAGGCGCCTTGGCAAAGCGGGATGTCCATATGTGGACACTTGTTCTGGAAGGCACGGATTGCTCCTTTGGTAGAGACCAAGAGCAGGCTGTTGTCAGTGCCCGGGACGGACATTTCGATCATCTCACCCTCCGGAATGTCGGTCCTGGCACATAGCTTGATCGGTTGCGTATTCATCAGTTATCTCGTTAAAGCGGCAAGGGGGTTGGCACTGTGAACATGCGCGTATGGAGCCGTACTGTCCGGCTGTCGATGAGCCAGGTGTCTCCGTTTTTCACGAGCCGATCCTCATAGTGGCCCACGGCGAACAGGTCGCTCTGTCCCTTCATGTCAGTACGGAACACTGAAAAGGTCGACCGCGCCAATGCCTCGCCTTTTTCGAGGCTGATTTGATCCACAGTGATCTGATGCGTCCGGTCGGCCAGGTCATGCACATGTTCCGCCGACTCCTTCAACAGGCGTAGAAGCTCGGCGCGTTTAACCGACATCCAAATCATTTCCTTGCCAATCTCGGGACTGTATGTGCGCAACACATAGCTCCCCGGTTCTGCAAAGGCAGCGATAACGGCATCAAAATCCTTGGTGTCAAGCAGCCGCCCTACGCGTGCAATCAGCTCGCGTATCGCTTCACGCTCGAAGAGTTGGCTTGCGACGTCAGACATTGGTGATCTCCTTTATTGAATGAGAAACATCGGTATCCACATTACCGTGCCTGAACGGATCATTCGGCGCGCGTCCAAGGCACCGACCCCATTCCTGATAGAAGGCGCGGAGGTTGGCATCGTCCTGCGGTTTCAGCCCTTCTTCCCTGGCAAAGAGGCTGTATCGCGATCCACCCTGGACCATGGTCTCCCACTGCGTTTCGACGGCGGCGATATCCTCTGGGAGATTGCGACCGGCCGGTCCCCATACCTCATTGTGGTGCTGGATCCGCATTGCGCGGACGTCCGGTGTATCGGACTTGAGCCCTACGCCGCGCCATTCGACGAGGGTCTTGCCGGGTGCGAGTGGCGTCATTGTGTCTATACGCATCACGGTCGCGCGAATATTGAGCATCACGTCAGGAAACAGCAGCATGACGACCATGCCGTTCGGCTGCATTCCCGGCAATGCGCCCTCGCTCCGCTCCCCCAGCCCGTAACTGTCGTAGTGAATTACACCCTGCTGAATGATGTTGTGGGAATTCTGGTAAAGCAACCAATTGCGTTCGTGATAGCTCTTGTGTGCGACGGCGGTGCGCCGGTTCAGCACATGCAGGAATTCATGATAGAGCTCGGAGTTGTTGTCTACGAAGAGCTTCCAGTTCGTATTGATGATCGCGCGATGGTAATGGAATACCTCAAGCTCTTCCTGGCCAAGGTGGGTCTTCATATGGTCCGCCATACCACCCAAGAATTGCTCGAGTGGTGGCACGTCGTCCTTCAGGCAAACGAACACCATGCCGCAGAAGATTTCCGTTCGGACAGAGCGCAGTCCAACGTCGTCTTTTTTCAGACTGCAGCCGTCATATCCCTTGCTTCGGGTGATGCTTGTGCACTTACCGTCGAGCGCAAACGTCCATAGATGATAAAGGCACTGCAGGCCCTTCTTCGCATTTCCACGCTCGTCGCGCACTAGGCGCGCGCCCCGGTGTGGGCAAACGTTAAAGAACGCCATAATCGACCGGTCCTCGCTGCGCAGGATGACAACCGGTACCCCGGCGATTTCCTTCGCCCGGTAGTCGCCGGGTTCTGGCAGTTCCGATTCGTGACAGACAAGCCGCCACGTTGCAGCCAGGATTTTCTCTCGCTCTTCCTCGAAAATCACCGGATCCGTATAGATTCGGTTATCTACATAGTGCGTAGACGGAAGCTTAGGGGCAGTAGCCCAGGGACTGACATGATCCATTGCGTTCTCCGTTTAGGTATAATAAACATCATTTATTTATAATAAATGATGGCA
>NZ_DAIUCO010000352.1:0-4345 GCF_036846085.1 Noviherbaspirillum sp.
GCCGATCCAGCCTTGGCCGTTTTGCTGCCCGCGGTCTTGGTCTTGACCGGAACCGGCGCCTTCTTGCCGGTATCCTTGGAAGCAGCTGTTTTGGTAGCGGATCTTGTAACGGTTGCGTTCATAATATCCTCGTTCAATGAACTGCCCGACATGGCGTGATCCCGCTCGGCATTACGCTTTCTTGGCGCGCTTGCTGCGGCATCAATCGACTTGATCGAACACGCGTAGGGCATAGGCCTACGCCAGCGTTGTCATACCCTCCATTATTGAAAAACAGGTAACAAACGATATTAGTTTATACCAAACACTGTTCCAGACCGCGAATAAAAGTTTCCTGGGGGAGATTTTTGCCGATAAATACCATCTTGCTGTATCTGGGTTCGGAATCCGGCCATTTTGCGCCGAGATCCGTCCCCATCATCTGATGGACGCCCTGGAACACCACCTTGCGATCACCGCCGTTCATCCACAACACGCCCTTGTAGCGGAGCATGCGCGGGCCATATACCTGTACCAGTCCGCCGAGGAATTCATCGAGTCTCGCAGGATCAAAAGGACGGTCGCTTGTGAAGGCGAACGCGGCGATGTCGTCCGAGTGATGCGCATGATGGTGATCGTGGTGCGCATGCTCATGTCCGCACGCATCGTCACATTCGTGGCCGTCGTGATCATGGTCGTCATGTTCTGCATGGCCTGCAGCAGCGAGAAAGTCCGGGTCGATTTCCAGCTTGTCGTTCAAGTTGAAACCACGCAGGTCCAGCACTTCGGAAATCGGGACCTTGCCGAAGTCGGCTGTGCCGACAGGCGCACGCGGATTGATCCGCTTGAGGCGATCGGTCAACCCGCGCACGCCGGACGGATCGACCAGGTCGGTCTTGGACAGCAGCAGCTTGTCGGCGAAACCGACCTGGCGCTGCGCTTCCTCATGTTCGTCCAGTTGCTGCATTCCGTGTCTCGCATCCACCACCGTCACGACCGCATCCAATAAGTAATGCATCGCCACTTCTTCGTCCATGAAGAAGGTTTGCGCCACCGGCCCCGGATTGGCAAGGCCTGTGGTCTCGATGACGAGGTGATCGAAGTCGAGCAGGCCGGCGTTTCGCTTCTGTGCCAGCGCGGTCAGGCCGACAATCAGATCGCCGCGCACGGTACAGCAGATGCAACCGTTGCTCATCTCCACGATTTGCTCATTGCTGTCCTGTACCAGGATCTCGTTGTCGATATTTTCCTGGCCGAACTCGTTCTCGATGACGGCAATCCGGAAGCCGTGCGGCTCCCGCAGGATGCGATTGAGGAGAGTGGTCTTGCCGGCTCCGAGAAAACCGGTGAGGATGGTAGCGGGAATCAGTGCCATGATGATCAGGGAATGTTGGAACGTTTCGCCGGCGTGTCGACTGCACTTAATGTGCGCAGTCGGCGCACCAGCCCTTGATGGTGAATTCGATGTCGTGACTGCGAAATCCCTTGCCCAGCGTTTGCTGGAGCGCGCGATGCAGCAGCTCCGGTTCGCCGATGCTCTCGAGGCAGAACACCTTGGCGCAACGGGTGCATTTGAAGTGACCATGCTGCTGGTGATGCGGTACCTGTCCTTCGTTGCCCGGGCCAACCGGAATGTCGGCATGCTCGGCGCCGGCGCTGTAGCGGAACACGCGATCGTCGCCGGCGATCTTGTGCGCCAGTCCGGCATCGGTCAGGCAGTCAAGCGCCCGGTACAGCGTAACCCTGTCCATATCGGACAGGGTGTCCTGCACATCCTGATGCGTGAATGCCCGCTCGGCGCCCAGCAGCGCTGCCAGCACCTTGATGCGTGCGGCAGTAATGCGCACCGAGGACTGGCGCAGTTGCGCTTCAGCGAGTGCCAGCGCCTGCGGCGCATCCGGTTTGCGGATCGGCTGGGCGGAATGGGTGGATGCTTTTGCTTTCATGTCGTCCGGCGGTGCCAAATTGAAGCAGTCGGTTAATTATGCCGCAATTATGCAATTGAGTTGCATATTCGTGGGTTTTCAGGGTTTCTGCAGCATCAGGCCCTTCAGGTATTCGCCCTCAGGGAAGCTGGTGGTCATCGGATGGTCGGCCCCGGCGGACAGCCGGCGGACAATACGCGCATCCACCCTGGCATCGTTCACGGCGCCGGCCACGATTTTCTGGAACAGGTCGGCACTGATTGCACCCGAGCAGGAATAGGTGAACAGCAAACCGCCTTCACGCAGCAGTTGCATGCCCAGCAAATTGATATCTTTATAGGCGCGCGCAGCCCGTTCGACATGATCCGGCGACGATGCGAACTTGGGCGGGTCCAGAACGATCAGGTCGAACGTTCGTCCCTGTTCACGCAGGGCGCGCAGGGTCTTGAACACATCCGCATCGCGCCACTCCGCCAGGTTGGAATCGAAGCCGTTCAGTGCCATGTTCCGCTTGCCGGTTTCCAGCGCGTCAGCCGATGAATCGATTGACAATACACTCGCAGCGCCGCCCTTCAGCGCCGCCAGCGAGAAGCCGCCTGTATAGCAGAAACAATTGAGGACGTGGCGTCCCGCCGCCTGTTCCATCACCAGCCTGCGATTGTCGCGCTGGTCGATATAGAAACCGGTTTTGTGTCCGTGCTTGATGTCCACCGCATAGCGCACGCCATTTTCGACGACATGGGTTTCCGCCCCCGGCTCGTCGCCCGCCAGGACGCCGGTGACCAGGGGCAGGCCTTCGCGTTCACGCACCGATGCGTCCGAGCGCTCGTAGACGTTCGGACAGCCTGTTTCCGACATCAGCGCCTGCACGATGGGCGTTTTCCATGCTTCCACGCCAGCGGATTGGAACTGGCAGACCAGCGTGCCCTGCTTGCCGGCATACCAGTCCACCACCAGGCCGGGAAAACCGTCAGCCTCCCCGAATATCAGGCGGATCGCATCGGTATCGCGCACGCTCAGGTTCCGGTAGGCGAGCGCGTTTCTGATGCGGCGCTTGATCAGCGCATGGTCGATCGGCTCGTTCTGATCGAAACTCCAGGCGCGGGCACGGATCTGCGACTTTGGGCTGTACGCGGCGCGTGCCAGAAACTGCCCGGACGACGATTGCACGACGGCGGTCGCGCCGGATTTCGCCTTTTCCTCCGGCTTGCCTTCGATACGGTCGATGGCGCTGGCGAAGACCCATGGATGTCGGCGCAACAGGCTTTTTTCCTTGCCTGGTTTTAATGTAATGGTCAGCATGATGAAAATTCTATATGTCCAGTGCGGCCGGAACGCCGTCCATGCGCGCCTGGTGGTGAAAAAGCGGTGCGTTAGCCTGAAGAATCTTTCTTCTTCGCCCGCGGATGCGCCGCGTCGTAGACCTGCGCCAGTCTCTGGAAATCCAGCGAGGTATAAATTTGCGTCGCCGCAATCGATGCATGGCCGAGCATTTCCTGCACTGCGCGCAGGTCGCCGGACGATTGCAGCACATGGGATGCAAACGAATGCCGCAGCACGTGCGGATGCACATCCGCCGGGATGCCGAGCGCGTGCGCATGGGCTTTCAATCGTTTCTGCAGCACCCGCGGCGACAGGCGGGTGCCGCGCTCGCTCAGGAACAGCGGGTGCGGATCCGCTTTCACGAGCGTTTGCCGCACCGCCAGCCACGATGCCACCGCCTCCAGTGCGGGGCGGCCGACCGGCACGCTCCGTTGCTTGCCGCCCTTGCCGGTCACGATGACTTCCTGCGCATCGGCATCGATCCATCCGGCGGACACATAAACGCCTTCCTTGACAAAGCGCACATCAAGCGATGTCAGTTCCGACACCCGCAGGCCACTCGAATAGAGAAGTTCAAACATCGCCCGATTGCAACGCTGGCTTGGAGAATCCGCTTGTTTGCCAGGATTGCTTTCGGAGACGACGCGCACCGCGTCATCCGCCGACAATGCTTTCGGAAGCGGCTTATTGCGCTTCGGCGCCTTGACGCCTTCCACCGGGTTCGATGCAAGCGAGCCGTGTTCCGCCAGCCATTCGAAAAAGCCCCGCCACGCAGACAGCTTGCGCGCGATCGAGCGCGCGTTCAAGCCTTTCGAATGCAACTGGGCCGCAAACTTACGGATGTGGAAATGCGTAACCGATGCGAGCGGAGTGGTGGGCAGCGATTCGGCAAAGCCGATCAGTTCGGCCAAGTCCCGCCCGTAGCCATCCAATGTATGGGGTGAAAGCTTGCGCTGCGTGCGCAGGCTTTCAAGGTAGGCGGCAATGTTCTGGCGGTCGGTGCTCGTGTTCAATAGATTGCCTAAATAGATTGCCTATTCAGCGCCTGGCCCGGTCAGGCATTTAGAGCGGTTTGCGCCATGGCGCACGGTGCCGCGGGCCGCTTTGGGACGCATGGC
>NZ_DAIUCO010000353.1:0-4262 GCF_036846085.1 Noviherbaspirillum sp.
GTGATGATGCGCAAGGTGATGTCGCCGCCGAGATAGGGCAGGGTGGCGCCGTCGGACCAATGCATTTGCGGCTGCAGGCTGCGGGCGGAGCGTTCGCGCCGTTCGACAAGCTTGGCAAAAATCCATCGCTGCTTTTCACGGATCGCGCTTTCGACCTCCGCAATCGTCACCCACTTCGGTGCAGTGATGCGCAACCCCTCATCGTCGATCAGGAAACCGATCGAGCGCCGCTTCGACCGCAGCAGCCGGTATTCGAGAATGTGATCGAGCACCTGCATGCGCCGCCGTGGCGTGAGGGATACGGCGGCGCCGGTCCCGGCCGGTGCCGGGAACAATTCCGGCATGCCCGCGGGCGGCGAATGTGGTGGCGGGGATGTCGATTGCGAGCCGGGCTCATGCTTCGGCGCCGGCTTGTCGACCGCCGGCTGCGAAGAACAATCGGGCGAAAAAAAATCGAGTTGCAGAGCGAGCTGCTGTGGATCAGGCGGAGTCTGGCGAAGCAGCTTCAAGGGTATGGGTGACTTTGTCGTTGGAGTAGATGCCGGGCGAGGAAATCACCCGCATCTCGGATTCTATCCATTTTTCAACTTGTTGCATGAGCTCTGTTGCAGAACGGCCCTGCGGCGAGATCGGCTTGCCGATCGATACGGTGATCAGGCCGGGTTTCTTGATGAAGGAATTCTTCGGCCAGCATTCGCCGGAGTTCATCGCGATCGGCACCGCCAGGGCATTGGTCTCGATGGCGAGACGTGCGCCACCGCTCTTGTACTTGCCTTGCCGGCCGACCGGTATGCGCGTGCCTTCGGGGAAGATGATGATCCACTGGCCGTCGGCCAGGCGCTTCTTGCCCTGTTCGACCACCTGCGCAAACGCATCCTTGGTCTTGCTGCGGTCGATCGGGATCATGCGCATCAGCGCGATGCCCCATCCGAAGAACGGGATGTAGGTGAGCTCCTTCTTGAACACGAATACCGGCGGGCGAGGCATCGTGAAGCAGTAGAAGATCGTTTCCCATGCCGACTGGTGCTTGGACAGCAACACCACCGGCGCATCCGGCAGGTTTTCCATGCCCTTGACCTGGTAACGGATGCCGCAGATGGTTTTCGCGGCCCAGATGATGAACACATTCCAGCGGACGGTCATGTAGTAACGCCGGTTGTACGATAGGGGGGCGAACAGGAAGCACAGCGGCGCCCAGATCACCGTGGCGACGATCATGACGAGGGAGAACAGCAGCGAGCGAATGAACATTGTGATGCTTGACATTGAAACTCCGGAGTGAATGGCAGCGCTCAGCGCGCGGAACCGCTGTTGGATTGCAGCAAATGGTCGACGACCGCGGCCAGATTGGCATGCACCGTGGTGCCCGGCGGCAGGCCTCCCTTGGCGCGTGTTTTTTCACCCTTGCCGGTCAACACCAGGTAGGGCGTGCAACCGGCGACAAAGCCAGCCTGCAGGTCGCGCAGGGAATCGCCGATATTCGGCACGCTTTTCAGATTAACCTCGAAACGTTGTGCAATTTCATGCAACATGCCCGGCTTCGGCTTGCGGCAATCGCAATTGTCGTCGGCTGCATGTGGACAGAAGAAAACGGCGTCGATGTCGGCGCCGGCCAGGTGCGCGGCGGTATGCATCTTCTGGTGGATGGCGTTCAGCGTCACGAAATCAAAAAAGCCGCGGGCGATGCCCGACTGGTTGGTCGCCACCACCACCCGATAGCCGGCCTGGTTCAGCCGCGCGATCGCTTCCATCGATCCCGGTATCGGAATCCACTCGTCCGGCGACTTGATGAAGTCGTCGGAATCGTGGTTGATCACGCCGTCGCGGTCGAGGATGATCAGCTTCGTCGTCGCGACGGGTGTCATGCCGCCAGCTTGGAGATGTCCGCCACCCGGTTCATCATGCCGTGCAGGTTGGATAACAGCGCGATGCGATTGTTGCGCAATTGCTCATCTTCTGCCATCACCATCACGTCGTTGAAGAAGGCATCGACGTTGTCGCGCAGATGCGCCAGCGACTTCAGCGTGCCGGTGAAGTCACCGCCGGCGAACGCCGCATCGACCTGCGGTTTCAGTTTTTCGATGGCGGTGAACAAGCCTTGTTCCGCCTGTTCCTGCAACAGGTTCTGTTGTACGGCGCCGGTGGCGGCCGCCGTCTTTTTCAGGATGTTGGTGATGCGCTTGTTGGCGGCGGCGAGCGATTCCGCTTCCGGCAGCGCGGCGAAGGCCTTCACCGCGTCGAGGCGCTCGACGATGTTGTCGAGATGGTCCGGGTTCTGGGCGACCACCGCTTCGATCTCGTTCTGCGCGAAGCCGCGTTCGCGCAGCAGGCCACGCAGCCGGTCGAACAGGAAGGCGGTGATGTCGGTCTTCTGGTCTTTGAAATTCGGATTGCCTTCAAACAAGGTCGCGGTTGCGGTCAGCAGCTTGTCAATCGACAGCGGCAGGCGTTTTTCGACCAGCATGCGCAGGATGCCGAGCGCATGGCGGCGCAGCGCGAACGGATCCTTGTCGCCCGTCGGCTGCAGGCCGATGCCCCAGATACCGACCAGGGTTTCCAGCTTGTCGGCCAGTGCCACAGCGGTGCCAGTCGCCGTCGCCGGCAGGGCGTCGCCGGCGAAGCGCGGCTGGTAATGCTCGGAGATCGCCTGCGCCACTTCCTCATGCTCGCCGTCGTGGCGTGCATAGTAGGTGCCCATGATGCCCTGCAATTCCGGAAACTCGCCGACCATGTCGGTCAGCAGATCGGCTTTTGCCAGCAGCGCGCCGCGCTCGGCCAGTGCGCTGTCGTTCCCCAGCAGCAGGGCAATCTTGTTTGCCAGCGCCTTCACGCGGTCTGTGCGTTGTCCTTGCGTGCCAAGCTTGTTGTGATAAACGACGCTGGCCAGGCCGGGCACCCGGTCGGCCAGTTTTTTCTTCTTGTCCTGCTCGAAGAAAAACTTCGCGTCCGACAGGCGCGGCCGCACCACCCGCTCATTGCCGCCGATGATGTGCGCCGGGTTGGCGGTGTCGAGATTCGATACGATCAGGAAGCGGGAACGCAGGCGTCCGCCCGCATCGGTCAGCGCGAAGTATTTCTGGTTGGTCTGCATCGTCAGGATCAGGCATTCCTGCGGCACGGACAAAAACGTTTCTTCGAAATTGCAGGCATACACCACCGGCCATTCCACCAGCGCGGTGACTTCATCGAGCAGCGCCTCCGGCATCAGCACCGCGTCGCCGCCTGCCTTTTCCAGCAGCGCCGCGCGGATTTTTTCCTTGCGCTGGGTCACGCCGGGAATGATTTTGCCTTGCGACTGGAGCACGTCCGCATACGCGTTTGCGTTGGCGATCTGCAGTTCGCCGGCTGCCAGGAAACGGTGGCCGAGCGTGGTGCGTCCGGCCTGCAGTCCGAGCAGCGTGACCGGCACGATGTCCGCGCCGTGGAGCGCGATCAGCTTGTGCGCGGGGCGGACGAACTGCACGGTGGAGCCGTCCGGGCGCTGGTAGCTCATCACCTTCGGAATCGGTAGCTTGGCGACGGCGTCTTCCAGTGCCGCCTGCAAGCCGCCCTGCAGCGCCGAACCGCGCGCGGTGTAGGTGTAGAAGAAGCTGTCCGCCTTGCCGTCCGGCGCGCGTTCGAGGTCTTGCGGCCGGATTTCGCCGGTGCCGGCGGTCTGCGCCAGCGCGGCCAGTTTTTTCAGCAGCGGCGCCGCGGGCTGACCCTCGGCATTGAGTGCGACCGATACCGGCAGCACCTTTTCGCGGATCGACTTGTCCGGCGACATCGCACGCACATTGGAGATCGATACCGCCAGGCGTCGCGGCGTGGCATAACTTGTTGCCACGGAATCGGCTTCCAGGAAACCGCGGGACATCAATCCGGCGGCGATGCCCGAGGCGAAGGCCTCGCCCAGTTTCGCCAGCGCTTTCGGCGGCAGTTCTTCGGTAAGCAGTTCGACTAATAGTGTTTGATTCATTTTTCTTGTCGCTCCCGCAAAGGCGGGATTCAGGTAATGACCATCAACGGGGCGGACCTCAAGGCTTCATGCGTCCATCGGGCGTTTCAATGCGGCTGCGGCGTCACGCCGCCTGCCGCGCGTCGCCGCACATCGGGAAGCCGAGCTTTTCCCGTGACTCGAAATACGCCTGCGCCACCGCCCGCGACAGGTTGCGGATGCGGCCGATGTAGGCGGCGCGTTCGGTGACGGAAATGGCACCGCGGGCATCGAGCAGGTTGAAGGTGTGCGCGGCTTTCAGGATCATCTCGTAGGCCGGCAGGGC
>NZ_DAIUCO010000354.1:0-4207 GCF_036846085.1 Noviherbaspirillum sp.
GAAGCAAAAAAGTAGGTGGCCCGCCGGGGCCAGTCCCGGCTAGTCTCTTCGAAGAACTGAAGCCGTTGTACTGCCGGAGATACTCCGTCGCTCTGGATTCCCGCCTGCGCGGGAATGACGAAGGTGATGCATTAGTGGAGGCTCTCCGTCGCTCTAGATTCCCCCTTGCGGGGCGCGTACTGGCTTGCAAGCGAGTACCGTTTTGCAGGCGGACAGCATGCTTTCCAGAATCCCGGCAAGGCCCTGCACAAGAACGACAACCGGAACATTCCGAAGAAGTGTTTGCGATATATGAACATGCCTCCCAACGGAAACGTTAAGGTTTCAACGAACAAAGTGTGTTTGCACCAGCACGCCGGAAGGCGTTCTTCTTGCTTCGTCATAACACCGCCCACTACCGATATGCGCCCTGCCGCCAAAGCAAGAGAGCAAGCCCGCCGGCAACAACGATTTCCAAACCACCACCACCACCAACCATGCAAGCAATCTTCCTCGACAAGGACGGCACCCTCGTAGAAAACGTCCCCTACAACGTCAACCCGCAACTCATCGAACTCACATGGCTTGCCGGTCCCGCCCTGCAGCTGTTCCAGCAAATGGGCTACCGGCTGTTCGTCGTCAGCAACCAGGCCGGCATTGCCAAAGGCATCTTCACCGAATCGGCACTCGGCCCGGTCGAACGCCGTCTCGGAGAACTGCTGGCGCAATATGGCGTCAGGCTCGACGGTTTCTACTACTGCCCGCACAGTCCGCAAGGCGTCATCAACCGGTATGCGGTAGCCTGCACCTGCCGCAAACCGATGCCCGGCATGCTGACCAGGGCTGCCAACGATCATGGCATCGACTTGCACCGATCATGGATGATTGGCGACATTCTCGATGATGTGGAAGCGGGCCAGCGAGCCGGATGCCGGACCGTTCTCATCGACAACGGCAATGAAACCGAGTGGAAAATGTCGCCCCAGCGCAAGCCGGACCTGACCGTGCCGAACCTGTATGCGGCAGCGCGGGCGATCGAAGCCTACGGCCGCCTACCCCTGGAGGGCAGCGTCGACGATATGGGCAACCTGGTCACGCCCCTCCCTGCGAACGGCAGCGTCGGCGGCGAAGCGGCGCGCCCATGACGACGGCCGGATGGCAGGATGCCGGCAACCTGCTCTGCATCCGGCTCGACTACCTGGGCGATGTACTGATGATGACGCCGGCGATCCGGGCGTTGAAGCAATCGCGTCCCGGGCGCCGCATCACGCTCATGACCTCGCCCGGCGGCGCGGCAGTCGCACGCTATATCCCGGACGTGGACGCGGTAATCACGTATCCCGCGCCGTGGCTGAAAAGCAGCGAGCCGCATTCGCCCGACGTCGATCTCGCAATGGCGCAAACACTGCGCACCGCCGGCTTCGATGGAGCCGTGATCTTCACCACCTATAGCCAGAGTGCATTGCCGGCGGCGATGCTCTGCTATCTTGCGGGCATCCCGCTGCGGCTTGCGCATTGCCGCGAAAATCCCTACCAATTACTGACCGACTGGATACCCGATCCCGAACCGCATCGCCAGGTGCGGCATGAGGTCCGCCGCCAGCTCGATCTGGTGGACACGATTGGATGCCGGATCGATGACGAACGCCTGTCGATGCGGGTTCCCACCGAAGACAGGGCCGCGGTATGCCGATTGCTGCAGTCGATGGGTATCGATGAAAGCCGGCCCTGGATGATCTTGCATCCGGGCGCGACCGCGGCATCGCGACGCTATCCGCCGCACCTCTGGCGCGAAACCGCAAAACTGCTTTCGCAGCGACTTGCCTGTCCGCTAATCTTTACAGGCAGCCAGCAGGAAATTCCGCTTGTCGACGAAATCCGGCACGACGTACCGCACACAATCTCGCTTGCCGGCAAGCTTGGCCTGGGCGAGCTCACTGCGCTGATTTCGATGGCACCTGTCCTGATTGCCAACAACACCGGTCCGGCGCATATCGGGGCGGCGGTCGGCACACCGGTGGTGGATCTGTATGCACTCACCAACCCGCAACATACGCCGTGGCTGGTTCCCAGCAGAGTCCTGTTTCATGATGTGCCCTGCCGCAATTGCTACAAGAGTGTCTGTCCCGAAGGGCATCACGCCTGCCTGGCACAGGTTCCGCCGCTGCGGGTTGCCGACGCGGCGATCGAATTGCTGCAGGAAAGGATGACCACGACAGGGATGAGCCCGCCCCGGACATCGCCGGTGCATGACGCGACATCGGCAGCTTTGTAAAACAAGATTGTTGCAAGGTTGCAAGCACCTACTGAACCGATGAAGCCAACGTGCAGACTTCCGACTTTCCTGCTGTAAGTTTTACCCGTCAATTGCAAAAACGGTTTTCCCGGAGTGCATCGCCGTCCATTCTCGCCGGAACCTCCACCGCCGAATACGTCGGCATGGCCGGCAGCCGTCGCGCAGGAAACATCGTCGGCAGCATATTTTCCATCGCAACTTTGTCAATTTCGAGGCCACGGGTACAAACCTGAAATAAATGTGACAAGGTCATTGATGTGTGTCGTGGCACGAATTCCCGGACCCTGTCCAAAAGCGGGATATCCCATACGATGGCATGGACTTTGCGATTGCTCTTGTACGCTACATAACCAAGGAGATCACTATGCCACGCAATGCCACTTCCAAGGCTTCCACGAAATCCAGCGCTGCCAAGGCTGCTCCAAAATCGACCGGCAAGGGCGCCCAGGACGTGCTCGAGTTGCTCAAGGAAGACCATAAAAAGGTCAACAAGATGTTCGAGCAGTTCGAGAAGATGAAGGAAAAGGAAGACAACGACCAGGAAGCCAAGCAGCTTCTGGTGGAAACCGCCTGCGCCGAGCTGACCATCCATGCGCAGCTGGAGGAAGAGATTTTCTATCCGGCGCTGCGCGAAGCGATCGATGACGAAGACATGCTCGACGAAGCGGAAGTCGAACATAACACCGCCAAGCAGCTGATTACCGAACTGGCAGCCATGCAGCCGGGCGACGAACTGTACGACGCCAAATTCACCGTGCTGGGCGAATACGTCAAGCATCACGTGCAGGAAGAAGAAAAGGAAATGTTCCAGAAGGCGAAGAAAGCCAAGATCGACCTCGTGGCGATGGCCGAGCAGGTCATGGAGCGCAAGATGGAATTGCGCGACGAACTCGGGCTCGACGCAGAGGAGGACGATGAAGAGGAAGAGCATGAGGCGGCACCCAAGAAAACGACCCGTAAGAACGTCCATTGACGACGCGCGGATCGACGTCTTGCCTTCCACCGCATGATGCCGCGTTGGCTTCATGCGGTGCGGTTGCCGCGAACAGCCTTGCAAGCCCGTATCCGCCATTGCTCATGCGGTGGAAACAGGAACGTGACTGACCAAGTTGTTATGTAAATGCCGATGCGGCGCTCCTGCCGCATCGGCCCCAGTCAGAAACCATGAAAATAAAGGTGCGACGTGACTTTATTGGATGAAGATATCGGCATCGGCCATGTCAAATCAACCCATGCAGTGGATATTTTCGCGTTCGTTGAGGCGAAGGAAGTACCCTTTCTGTATTTTGAAACGCCCTATTACCTCGCCCCCGCCCCTGGCGGCGAGAAGGTCTACGCGGTCCTGCGCGAAACACTGCACCGCACCAAGAAGATCGGCATCGCCCATGTGGTGATCCAATCGAAGCAGCACCTCGCCGTACTGACGCCGCGCGGTCCGGCGCTGGTGTTGAATACCCTGCGTTGGGCCGGCGACATACGGGCCCTGGGCGGACTGGATTTTCCGCCGGAAGACATCGAGACGGTGGACGTGACGGAAGAAGAACTGGAGAATGCCGCCGAACTGGTGGAAAGCATGACCACCTCATGGGATATCAGCCGGTACGCCGATGCCGTCGATGCGGATGTCCTGAGAGCGATGCAGTCATCCGGCACGGCCAAGGGGTCCACCGGCATGCTGCTGGCACCGATGGAAGAAGAGGAGGACGATCTCGAATTGACCGACGACGACCTCATCGGCATCCTGCGGCCCAGCATGCATACGCCCCTTGCCGGCACCAGACGTGTCCGCACCGCGCATCAGCCGGCGCGGCCAGGCCGGTCGCACAGGATGCGAAGGTCGTTCTGACCGGCGAACCTGTGTCCTCGCCGACGTGCGAGGGCCTTCCCTTTCGTGGTCCCCGTCTTCATGCCGCTTCATCGGCGGCATGAAGA
>NZ_DAIUCO010000355.1:0-4112 GCF_036846085.1 Noviherbaspirillum sp.
GTTCCTGCAGTCCGACGTCGCGCACGACAAAGCGACTGAACCCGTCCGACTGGATCAGAAAATCAGTCCAGATTTCGCCACCCTGAAGCACCCTGCTGCCGACTAGCAGGTTCCCTTCCAGTACCCGGCGCAAAGCAGGAATGAAGGCTTCCGCAGGCCCCGGCGTGCGATCGAGCAGGACGTGGGCCGCCACCATGATCTGCCCTTTCAGCGCCAGCGTCCAAGCTTCGGGCATATGGAAAAGCGGCGCTCGTGCAAATCCTTCGGCGAGCGTCAGACCGTCATCGATACGTTCCGCAAAGGTATAGGTTGCGAACTCGGTATGGCATTCCCACTTCAGGCGGAAGCGGCCGAAGTCGTGGAAGAAGTATTTGGCCTCCACCCCCGGTGCGGAGACGCCGAAATGCATGCATATGGCCGCGAGGGTCGCGTGGTGGTCGGCCGCCGAGAGAGGCTGCCCCGCGGTGTCGCGCGCGTACACCGCCAGGTGACTGATGCATTCCGGCGCGTCCAGCCGCAGGAAGGGTCGGGAGTGCACTTCCGCCGCCAGGGGAACGCGCAGGGGATGATCGAGACTTGAATACGTTATCGGCATGGAGGTATCGCGTTGGGAAGCAAATGCCACGGCATTGTGTGCCGGATTTGTGACCGCGATTTTACATGATGAAAAAATCGAGCTTCCGGGAACGGGTGATGCCACGCTGGGAATGGCGGAATCAGGGCTCGGGATAGCTGACGCTGAGGATGGTTAATTCATCCATGCCGGAAGGCGTTTTCAACACAACGGAATCACCTTCGCGTGCCTTGGTCAATGCGCGCGCAACAGGGGAAATCCAACTGATCTTGCCATTGAGCGGATCGAGTTCGTCGATGCCGACGATCGTCACGGTATGCTCCTCGCCTTGCTGGTTCTCGTAGGTGACCGTGGCACCAAAAAAGATCTGGTCGCTGCCATGGTGCACGCTCGGATCGACCACCTCGGCAATATCGAGACGCTTGGTAAGGAAACGGATACGCCGGTCGATCTCGCGCAGGCGGCGTTTGCCGTAGATATAGTCGCCGTTCTCCGAGCGATCTCCGTTGGAGGCGGCCCAGGAAACGATACGCACGACCTCCGGGCGATCGACATCGATCAAACGAAACAACTCATCCTTGATGCGTTTGTGTCCGGCCGGCGTCATGTAGTTTTTCGAGCCGGCCGGGATCGCCGGCATCCCGACCTCGAGGTCATCGTCGTCGTTCTCGGATTCTTTGACAAATGCTTTGTTCATAGGAGATGGAAAACCTTGGCAAGGCTAGCCGGTGGTGCCGGCAATGCTGTCGCTCCACTCGAAAGCGGCGATCTGAAGGGCATTGAATTCCTCAACGGGCAGATTCAACTTGTGCAGCAATGCAGCCACCTGCGGCCCCGATTCCTTGATGTGCTCGATGCATTGAACAAGTTGCAGCATGTCGCCGTAAGGTCCGGTGCGCGTCAACAATGCCTCGCTCACCTCATCCACCACCGAAATCTGCTGGAGGATTTTTTCCATCGGCAGGCCGAACAAGGTATCCATGAGCGACATGATGCCGACGGTGAACGCGGTATCAGCCTTGTTACGATTGCCGGGATACAGCGTTTGCGCCATCAGCTCAAGCATTTTGCCCCGGGTTGTGGCAAGCACTAGCAGGGGAGAATTGACGCTGCCGGATTTTCCCGGATTTGCATACAGAAGTATTTGCAGCCAGCGCTGCAATTGCCGCCGCCCGAGCACCAGCAGCGCTTGTCCGAGAGAGTCGATGCGCTGGGTCACGCCTGCTGCCGGTGTATTGACCAGGCGCAGCAGCGTCAGGCCAAGCGATGCATCCTGCTTTATGGTGCGCTCGATTTCCGCCGTATCCGCATCGGAGACGATCAGGGCGATCAGCTGCATGATCGCAAGCTGCGACGGAGACAGCTTTTTGCCTGTAAGCACTACCGGCTTGGCGAAGTAATAGCCCTGGAAAAAATCGAAGCCAAGATCAAGGCATTGCTGGAACTGCTCCACGTTTTCGACCTTCTCAGCGAGCAATTTCTTGTTTGCCTGCTTGAAATGCGTTGCCAGCCGGGACAGGTCCGCGGCTTTCATATTGACGATATCAACCTTGATGATGTCCACAAGGGGCAACAACTGCTGGACGTCATTTGAATCTGCAATGACGTCGTCGAGCGCGAAAACATATCCCTCCTTCACCAGCTCGGCTACCCGTCCGATCAAGGCAGGCGTTACTTTCACGGTTTCGAGGATCTCCAGCACGATCTTGTCCCTGGGAAGAAACTGGACGATGTCACTCAGAAGCACGGCAGCGTCGACATTCACAAATCCCCGCGAGCTGCCGATGACGTTCTCCATGCCCAGCTCGGATGCATGCGCAATCACCGACGCCGTGGCGGCAAGATCATCCGTAACATTGGCCGGACCTGCGGCAGCGCTGCGGAACAGCAATTCGTATGCGGCCAGACTTTGGTCGCGGTTCAATATCGGCTGTCGCGCAAGAAAGAATTCTTTGACACGCTGGGTATGCAGCGAGGAGTCGAGTGCAGGTTCCGCCATCAGCAAAGGATGTTCCGGTATGTTGGGCCGTTAAACCGTCCGGGTTCGGACGGCAATTCAAACAGTCGAAGTCCGCCGGCAATCGATAATCCGGCGAATATTGTTGGTTCGATCACATTTCATCGATTTGGTTGTGTACAAAATGGCATTTCACTAAACGATCCGGACAGTTTCCTTATTGCAGGAAATTGCAATGATGCACACTCCAGTCTCATACGCGCCGCTTGCCGGTAAAGACCGCCATGGTCTCCCCGCTCTCGAGCGTGAAACCGGCCCCCTCGTCGACGCCAAGCACCGATACAAGGTAGGGCATTACTTCCTTGAGCATCGGTTCGAGCGTATAGGGGGGATTGATGACGAACATCCCGCTGCTGTGCAGGCCGAAACCGTCAGGAGACGGCGTACTGATCGACAGGGTGACATTCAGCCAGCCGTTGGCGGGCAGTCGCTTGAGCTTGTCCGGAAGTTGCCGTGATTCCATGCGCTGCAAGACCGGATACCACACCGCGTAGGTACCGGTGCTGAAGCGTGTCAGCGCGTCGGCGAGTGTGTCCTTCACGCTGCGGTAATCCATTTTGTTTTCATACGGCGGATCGATCAAGACCAGGCCGCGACGCGATGGCGGAGGCAACAATGCCTTGAGCCCGGTGAAGCCATCGCCCACCTGCACCATCACGCGCTTGCCGCGCACCGTCGGCCGCTGGCCCTGCGCAGCGGCGTGCGTCTCCAGCTTGCGGAAGTTTTCTTCCAGGATCCTGCTGTCGCTGGGATGCAACTCGAACAGCCGCAGCCGATCCTGTTCCCGCATGGTCTTGTCCGCGCAATAAGGCGATCCGGGGTAGTAGCGCATTTTCCCGCTCGGATTGAGCGATTTGACCAGTTGCACATACTCCGCCACCGGCGCAGGCATATCCTTGCGGCTCCAGAGGCGGGCGATGCCGGTTTCGTATTCGGCATTCTTGGCGGCATAGCCGGTATCCAGCGCATACACACCCGCGCCCGCATGGGTGTCGATATACATGTAAGGCGTATCTTTTTGCGCCAGGTAGCGCATCAACTGGATGGTGACGATGTGCTTGAGGACGTCGGCATGGTTGCCCGCGTGGAAGGCGTGGCGGTAACTGAGCATGGAGGGCTAACGTGAAGAGGATTGGAAGGAAGCGCGCATTGTAACAACTCTGCTATTTTTCCAGCGCCGAATGTTCGGCATGGCAGATGCAGTCACTGCTGCTGGCGGCCCGCTCCAGGTTTTGCAGGATGCCGCATTGGCGTGCGTCGAGATGGTCGCGGCATGCATTGCGCAGGGTTTGCAATTGTTTCTGCAACCGCTGGAGCGTCTCGATCTGGGTTTCGGTCTGGAGCAGATGACGGTCCAGCATGGCGTCGATCTGGTCGCAGGCCATTTCCGGATTGGCCTGGAAGCGTTGCAGGACACGCACGTCGTCGAGGGACATCCCCAGCGATCTGCAATGGCGGATAAATTGAAGGCGCTCGGCGTCCGCATCGCCGTATTGACGATAGTTGCCGTCGGATCTCGGT
>NZ_DAIUCO010000356.1:0-4075 GCF_036846085.1 Noviherbaspirillum sp.
ACCACAGCAGTACCGCAACCAAAGCAACGACTGCGCCCCGGCTCCCGCCGGGGCGTTTTTATGTGCGCTAAGCAGGTGCACATAAAAAGGATCAACTGCACCAAATCGCCAAACGAAAAACAATCGCCCAAAAACAAAGCGCTCCGTAGAGCGCTTTCGATCACAGGCTCAGCTTCTGCTTATTTCTGGACCATGATCCATTTCACCAGGGTGCGCGCCTCAGCTTCGCTGACCTGCGCGTTGGCCGGCATCGGTACCGATCCCCAGACGCCGGAGCCGCCCTTCAGTACTTTCTGCGTCAGCTTGTCTTCCGCATCCTTCTGTCCCGCATACTTCGCCGCGATATCCTTGAACGAAGGGCCAACGACTTTGCTGCCGACGGCGTGGCAAGCCATGCAGTTTTTCCCCTTCGCCAGTTCGGGGCTTGCCATCGCGGCGTTGGACGCCAGCACTCCAACAGCCAAACACAACAACAAGGAACGATTCATTACTTTCTCCAAAATGATGACGCATGATTCTACCGTGTTTTGCTCAACGGACAACGGCAGCCTGCCCTTCCATAACTCCGCTGCACCTGAAAGCGTTGACAGCGGGACTTAACCGTTACATTCTTTCACAACAAGTCGATCCAAGGGAGTTGTAATGCCGCTTATTATTATCATTGTTGCATTGACCGCGCTTCGTTATTTTGAAGTCGGGCCGTTCGCTGAGCTGTCATGGTGGTGGATAGGCGGCTTGTTTGCCGCCGCGTTCATCTGGTTTGAATTTCTCGAGAAGATGTTCGGCTTCGACAAGCGACAGGCGGACGAGCAATTGGAGAAAGCGCGCAAGGAACGCGTCAAGAAGACATTCCAAAAATAGAATGACGAAAATAAAAAGGCCGGAGCATTCCTCCGGCCTTTTTCACGTATGCCTACGGACCGGCATCAGTCTGTGACCGCACCTTTGCTGGCAGAGGAAGCGAGCTTAGCGAATTTCGCCAGCACGCCGCGGGTATAGCGTGGCGTCGGCGCTTTCCATTCGGCGCGACGACGTGCAAGCTCCTCTTCCGGCACATTCAACTGAATCAGCAACTGTCGCGCATCGATGGTGATGCTGTCGCCTTCCTTTACCAGGGCGATTGTCCCGCCCGCGAATGCTTCGGGCGCCACATGTCCAACTACCATCCCCCAGGTGCCGCCAGAAAATCGTCCGTCGGTAATCAAGCCAACCGATTCGCCCAACCCCTTGCCGATGATGGCGGATGTCGGGGCGAGCATTTCCGGCATGCCCGGCGCGCCCTTCGGACCGAGATAGCGCAGGACCAGCACATCACCGGCATTGATCTTGTCTGCGAGGATCGCGTCCATCGCCGAATACTCGTCGTCGAACACCCGTGCCGGACCGGTGATGACCGGATTCTTCAGGCCGGTGATTTTTGCGACGCAGCCTTCCGGCGACAGATTGCCCTTGAGGATGGCAAGGTGACCTTGTTCATACAGCGCTTTCTCGATCGGCATGATGACGTCCTGATCGGCACGGGGCTGATCCGGGACGCTGGCGAGTTCTTCGGCCATTGTGCGGCCCGTGATGGTGATGCAGTCGCCATGCAGCAGGCCGGCGTTCAGCAGGATCTTCATGACTTGCGGAATACCGCCTGCCTTGTGGAGATCCGTTGCCACATACTGGCCGGAGGGTTTCAGGTTGCAGATGACCGGGACTTTCTTGCGCATCCGCTCGAAATCGTCGATCGTCCACTCCACTTCCGCCGCGTGGGCAATGGCGAGGTAATGCAGCACGGCATTCGTCGAGCCGCCGGTTGCCATGATCACCGCCACTGCGTTTTCAATCGACTTGCGGGTGATGATGTCGCGCGGCTTGAGGTCGCGCTTGACGGCCTCAACCAGTACCCGCGCCGACTCGGCGGCGGAAACGACTTTCTCGTCATCCGGATTGGCCATGGTCGACGAATACATCAGCGACATGCCGAGCGCCTCGAACGACGATGACATGGTGTTGGCCGTGTACATGCCGCCGCAGGAACCGGACGACGGGCAGGCATTCTGCTCGACGCCCTCGAAGTCTTCCTGCGACATGCGTCCGGCGGTGAATTCGCCCACTGCCTCGAACGACGACACGATGGTCAGGTCCTTGCCTTTCCAGTTACCGGGGCGGATCGTGCCGCCATAGACATAGATGCTCGGCACGTTGGTGCGCGCCATCGCGATCATGCCGCCGGGCATGTTCTTGTCGCAGCCGCCGATGACGACGCAGCCATCCATCCACTGGCCGTTCACCGCCGTCTCGATGCAGTCGGCAATGACTTCGCGCGAGATCAGCGAAAACTTCATGCCTTCCGTGCCCATGGACATGCCATCGGAAATCGTCGGCGTGCCGAACACCTGCGGATTGGCGCCGGCTTCCTTGACCGCGGTGATCGCCACATCGGCCAGCTTCTGCAAACCGGAGTTGCACGGGGTGATGGTCGAGTGGCCGTTGGCGATGCCGATCATCGGCTTGTCGAAGTCTTCTTTCTTGTATCCCATCGCGTAATACATCGAGCGGTTCGGGCTGCGGGCAACGCCCTGCGTGATATTTTTCGAGCGGCGATTGAAGGCCATGATGTCTCCGGGATGTGCGTGAAAGGCGCTAGGGTGCCTTGCCTGAAGCCGTGTGTCAAATATATGATTCATTCCTCATTAATATGATTCGCATATATATGCGCTTATGAATATTGAATTGCGACAACTCCGCTATTTCATTGCCGTCGCCGAGGAAAATCATTTTGGGCGGGCGGCTGCCAGGCTACATATGACGCAGCCGCCTTTGTCACAAACCATCCAGGCGCTTGAAGCAGCGCTTGGCGTGCCGCTGTTCGCGCGCACCAAGCGCAGCGTAGCCCTGACGCCGGCCGGCGCCGCCCTGCTGCCGGAAGCACGCCGTATCCTGCAGCAGGCGGCCGCCCTTCCGGACCTTGCCCGCCGTGCCGCCTCGGGCGAATCGGGCCTGTTGTCCCTGTCATTCGTATCGACCGCCGACTACAGCCTGCTGCCGCCGCTGCTCAGGGAGTTTCGCGAACACCATCCGCAGGTGCAGATCAACCTGCGGGAAGCGACTACCGATATCCAGCTCGATGATCTGCTGCAAGACAGGATCGATGCCGGCCTGCTGATTCCGCCCCTGCCGGAGAAAGCGAAATCGGAACTCGACTACATGACCCTGTTATCGGAACCGCTCATCCTGGCGGCGCCACATGGCGTGAAGGCAGTGCAGGACCGGAAGGCGGTGGAGCTGAAAATGGTGGCCGATATGCCGCTGATCATTTTCCCCCGCCGGATCGCGCCGGCTTTCCATGATTCCATCCTGGGCTGCTTCCGGGATGCGGGCTTGACACCGCGCATAGGGCAGGAGGCGATACAAATGCAGACTATCGTCGGACTTGTCTCCGCCGACATGGGCATTGCTCTTGTGCCACAATCGGTGTCGAATTTGAAACGCCCGGGTGTCGAATACCGGAAATTGAACAATAAGACCCTGCCGTTTGAAACCGGCCTGGCATGGCGACGCGACAATGCGTCCCCCGTGCTGCGAACGTTTCTTGAACTTCTGAGAAGGAAATAGATGCTGATCCACCCTCTTCCCGACCCCGTCGCGATTTCGCTTGGTCCGTTGTCCGTGCATTGGTATGGCCTGATGTACCTGGTGGCCTTCGTCCAGTTCCTTGTGCTCGGCAGGGTGCGGGTACGGCAGCCTCACATCGCCGCGGCCGGTTGGAAGAAGGAAGACCTCGACGATATGCTTTTCTATGGCGTGCTGGGCGTCATCATTGGCGGGCGGCTTGGCGAGGTACTGTTCTACAACCCGGCCTATTACTTTTCCCATCCGGCCGAAATTTTTGCGGTCTGGAAAGGCGGCATGTCGTTCCACGGCGGCTTTCTGGGCGTGATGATCGCCATGGCGTTCTGGGGGCGCAAGCAAGGACGGCCCCTGATGGAAGTAATGGACTTCATCGCGCCGCTGGTGCCGCTCGGGTATGCGGCGGGACGGATCGGCAATTTCATCAATGCCGAGCTGCCGGGACGGCTTGCCGAGCCGA